>DATCRE010000782.1:0-22337 GCA_036569145.1 Cyclobacteriaceae bacterium | reverse complement strand
GTTCTGCTCTGTTCGTATTTGAACACTTTTGAACGCTCACAATCATGGAGGGGGAGGATAGTTAAAAGTTAATCGTTATCAGTTAATAGTCGATAGTCTATGGTTTGTTGTCATTAGTCAATAGTTAATTGGTTCAGAGTTCTGGGCGTTTGAATCAGCAACCTTGAACTTTTCGAACCTTGAACTAATCATCAGTTATTGGAAGTGTTAATAACTAATCTACGTTAAGCCTGAAGGGCTGATATGATTATAGAATTGTTATTATTTTGTTCAAACCCTGAAAGGGTGAAATTATGTTACTCCTTCGGAATTCGAGGTAATCGAAATTCAAGAATCTTTAATAATCATTTCAGTCCTCGGACTTGATTGTTAAAGATTGATATGGACTTATTTATTTAATAGCTGATGTTCTAGAATTTGTATCTAAGCGTTAAGCTTGTTTGCTGCGGAGTTGTATTGAATCCGACATAAAGATTTTCTAATCTTCGATCGTATTTGTGGTGGTTGTGGGCGCCAATGATCCATAAGGGAATTCCAGCTCCAAGTGCACCGAGGCCTACCAGAAAGGCAGCAGCTCCAGCTCCGGGATTACCTGTAGTTTTTGTTCCATAAGGAGTTTGGGTGATTGTTGAATTAGAAA
This sequence comes from Cyclobacteriaceae bacterium, assembly GCA_036569145.1. GTDB lineage: Bacteria > Bacteroidota > Bacteroidia > Cytophagales > Cyclobacteriaceae > DATCRE01. The sequence continues at coordinate 21,697 of DATCRE010000782.1, read as the reverse complement.
GTGTAACAATACCACCAATAACAAGAGCGCCGCCCAATACGGTCAATGTTGTTCCTGTATTCTGCATTTTTCTGTATTTCTCAGATTTTTGTAACAGAAATAATTTATCTCCATTACCCTGCTGATTTTGCTGCGCGTAGCAATGAATAGAAAGAACGAAAAGGAAGCTAATGAGCAATAGTACTCTCATGATAATACACATTAATCCTCTAAAGGAAAAGATATTTCATGAGTTACGCAATAGTAACGGCCAGAGTATGCCGAAACTTCAGATCAATCCCAGTTTTTCTGTTTTTTTAACTAATTCAATGGCATTTTTTACGCCTACTTTCTTCATCAGGTTAGCACGATGAGTCTCTACGGTGCGTGGGCTTATAAACAGTTTATCGGCCATCTGGAAGCTTGTAAGGCCTTCGGATATTAGCTTGACAATTTCAACCTCGCGGCTTGTGAGTTTTACTTCGGGCTCTTTCTGTTTTTTCTTGATTACGTTATTTGAATATTTCTTGAATATTACTTCTTGCACATGGCTGCTAAAATACGTTTGTCCTTTCAGCACGGTTTTAACAGCATGAGCAAGTTCGCCTCCTGTTTCATTTTTGATAACATATCCTTTTACGCCACACTCCATGCATCGGCTTATATAATCTTCGTCATCATACATGGAAAGGATAATGATTTTTGCTGTCGGATCATCTTTTAGTATCTGCTGTGTTACATCCATTCCATTCATGTCTGGCATGGAAATATCCAGAATTAATAAGTCAGGCTTTAGATCTTTGTATTGCAGAATGGCCTGCGTGCCGTTTGTGGCTTCACCGGTAACAAGCAACTCCTTATTTTTTGTAAGCAAAGATTTGACACCATCGCGAATCATGGAGTGATCGTCGGCAATTAATATGGTAGATTTTTGCATCGAAATAAATTTATGTGAAACGCATTATCAGATCATATATCACTTATGAAAAAACATTTGTTCTAACATGAATTGAGTTCTGGAGATTTTACCACATCAAAGTGTTGCATGAAGCAACTGAGTAAATTCAAAAGCTGGTATTTAAATTTCATTCTGAAGGGTTCTTTGTTGTTATAATTTTAAACTGTTCTTATAATTAATTTACTAAAACAAATTCAAATACCCGCAACTAAATTTAAACTATTGAATTCAAAACCGGATTAATCGGCATTTTTTAAATAACGTTGATAATCTGTGATATGTTCTTTTGCATATCAATAACAGGGTATCTACGTAAGTATTTATACCCAGACCTGAACCATGATTATCAGGTATTAAAGTGTTGACATATCGATAACAAAGCGATAACGCACATCGCCTTTTACCATTCTTTCGTATGCTTTGGTAATATCTTTTATATCGATTAATTCAATATCAGAAACGATGTTGTGCTGTGCGCAGAAATCCAGCATCTCTTGTGTTTCAGGTAAGCCGCCGATGCCAGATGCAGCTATGCTCTTGCGTAAATCCATAAGACTGAAAGCAGGAATTTGTGCAGGCTCAGGAGGAATGCCAACCAGTATGTGTGTGCCGTTAGTACGCAATAGTGATAGATAAAATTTAAAATCGTGTGGCGCGGAAACTGTGTCAAGAATAAAATCAAAATAGCGTGTAACTTCTTTAACCTGTTTTTTTGTCTGATGTGATAACGAACTTATGTGCTCCAAGTTTTTTAGCATCTTCTTCTTTTGCTGACGAAGTGCTTAACACAGTAACCTCAGCACCAAAAGCAACTCCAAATTTAACAGCCATGTGGCCGAGTCCGCCTAAACCTAATACGGCAAGTTTGTGTCCTTTGCCAACCTTCCAATGCCTGAGTGGTGAATAGGTTGTAATGCCTGCACATAACAATGGTGCAACAGCGGGGAGTGAAAGCTTCTCAGAAATGTGTAATACAAAATCTTCGTGAACAACGATGGTGTTTGAATAACCACCATACGTTGGCGCTCCATTTTTGTCACGCGAGTTATATGTTCCAACGGCTTCATTAAGACAGTATTGCTCCAGGCCGTCTTTGCAGTTATCACATGTGCGGCATGAATCCACAAGGCAACCCACAGCAGCCAGATCGCCAGCCTTAAATTTTTTTACATGGCTGCCAACTTTCACAACTTTTCCTACAATCTCGTGGCCGGGTACCATGGGGAAGATGCCGGGGAACCACTCGTTTTTAATTTGATGTAAATCGGAATGACATACGCCACAATATTGAATATCGAACTGAACATCATGCGGACCAACTTCTCTTCTTTCAAAATTCCAGGGAGCCAGGTCAGTAGTGGGACTTTGTGCGGCGTAGCCTTTTGCTTTTATCATAGTACTCTTCGTTAATTATTATTTAAGTAAGATACAAAATGACAAGCAAGAATGTGCGGCTAAACTACAGACGGTTTTTGTAAGAGATTGTAGGGTATAAATTGAGTACCGTCGGCTTATTCTATTTTTTTGAAAATTTTTGCTTCTTCATCTGCAAGCTCAAATTTCTTGTTGTCCATGAGATGAATCATAGTATCAAAAAAGCCGATGATAAGATATCCGCCAGGATTTAGGGCGTTGTGAAATTTTTCAAGTAGCCTGGCTTTGGCGATGTTATCGAAATAGATCATCACGTTTCTGCAAAAAATTATATCGAAGCCCTGGGGGAATGGATCTGTTATTAAATTCTGATAACTAAAGTTAGCGTGATTGATGAGCTCAGGATTCATCATGGCATGTTTTCCATCGGTAGTATAGTAGTTTGAAAAATCATAAAAAGGATTCACTTCTTTATAATTTGTTTCATTCTCTATCATTTTGATTTTGTGATAGACTCCTTTCTTAGCTTCTTCAATGGCGTCTTTATTAAAATCGGTAGCTTTTGCCGTTGTCTTCTCGATAAGGTTTGTTTCTTTTAATACGATGCCCATGGAGTAAACTTCTTCGCCCGTTGAACAACCCGCATGCCAGACCGATAGTTTATCTTTCGTGCTGTATTCTTTAGGCATTCGTGTTTTGAGTCTTCTCCATAATACCGGATCACGAAACATGGAAGTCATGCCAACGCTTATTTCGTTCATGAATACATGTACAAACTCTTTGTCTTTTAGAAATTGTCCCCAGAGTTCAAAAGCAGATTCCAGGTTAAAGCGATTGAGTACACGAATTATTCTTCGTCGTAGTGATTTTGGCTCATAGCACGTGAAGTCAATCCCATAACGCGTGAGAATGCTTTGTGTGAGAGCTTTTATCTCTTCTTCAGAAATCTCCTGAATAGCGGTCATGTTAGTTCATAGCTAATGCTGGTACTCTGTCCTGAACCTCTTTTACAAGAAGAAAAATTATTTTCCCGATGTTGCCATCAAGGTTGCGGGTAACAGTAATGCTTACTTCATAATTTTTTACATCGGCCTCGCCAACAAAGGGGAGGAGAAAGTTTGTAAAATCACTTGTAATAATTTTTTCTTTATTCTTATTCCAGGCTTCATGATAATCAGGTGCCAGGAAATCAAGAATATTTTTAGAACGAAGATCCAATCTTGATAATCCAAAAAACCGAAGCGCTTTGTCGTTGGCTGTTTTACAAACAAAATCCGGATTGAATTCAAGAACGGGTATTGTTGATTTCAATGCCTGCACCATAGCATTCAAATCGTTTAGTTTTTCTTTTTCTTGTGTAGTGAACTGGGCAAACATCATTATTTTTTCAGGCTTATTGCCTTCTATCACCATTGGATTGAATGTGCCTGTAAGCCAGAGTTCTTTGCCCGCTTTATTTTTCATTTTAAATTCTCCTGAGAAGAACTTACCAAGTCTGAGGTTTTCCCACATCATGACAATGTTAGGTTCATCGCCCATCATGTATTCAAAAAATTTTCCTTCCAGTTCTTCATTGGTATAGCCCATTACTTTGGTAAAAATTTCATTGGCATTTTTAAAACGCCCATCGGTACCAAATTCGGCTGAGGCAATTGTATTGTTCACACCAATCAGATAACTTTTTAATTCGGCTTCTCTTCGTTCAGCTTCTTTCTCTAATCTTTTTTCATTTGAAACATCCTGACCGAATTCGATGATCTTTTCAATCTCACCATGCAAATTCAAAACAGGATAATCAATAAGCTTCATGTAGTGCCTGTTACCATTTTTATCATATCGTGAAAAGACACCGCTTTGTAAACCATGCTCATCAATGGTATCTAGTATTTTATGAAATGTGTTTTCACTTTGAGATAAAACGGCATACGGTTTTCTAATCAGTTCTTCGCGGCTATAATTTAATAGTTCGAGATAGTTCTCGTTGATGTCAAGAAGTATTCCGTTTTTATCAAACTCAGCAATTGCGTTTGAACGACTTAATGCCTCCATCTTCTGATGGAAATCCATGGCTTTAAGTTTTGTCTGCGTTATATCAGATTGAATAGATATTAATTTTTGAGTTATGCCATGCTTATCCTTTACCGGATTTATAGCCAACGATACCCAGTATGTTTTATTTCTTTTGTTATAGTTTAGTATCTCTTCATAGATCGGCACACCTGCAGCAAGTTGTTCTCTCAGCTTTTGAACCGTTCTCTTATCCGTTAACGGACCTTGTAGAATTGTTCCCGGTTTTTTGCCGATAACTTCTGAAGGTTCATAACCTGTCATCTTAGTAAAGCCATAATTTACATATTCAATCAAACCCAGGTTATCGGTTATGATAACAGAGTTGTCAGTATTGTCAGCTACCAATGAAAGTCTTTCAAATTCTTTTTCTTTAATTTTCTTTTGCGTGATGTTCTGAATCATGCATAATAATTTTTCAACATGATTATTGCCATCATAAATAGGAGTAAACGTTACACTGAGCCATAATGCTTCGCCATTCTTCGATCTTGTTTTGAAGTCGCCAGATTTATGAGTGCCATTGAGAATCTTGCCCCATGATACATCAATATTGGCAGCACCTGTAATCAATGTGTAATCTTTTTTGGATAGCTCCTGGGTATTGTATCCTGTAAACTCTTCCAGGATGGAATTATGTCTGATAATTCCACCCATAATGTCAAGTTCAGCTGTAGCAAGCGTAGCATCAATTGCATTGAGAATACCAGCAAGTTCTGTTTGTTTTTGAGACATCTCTTCCTGTGTGGCAGCCAGCTCTTCCAGGTTATGTTTCATCTCTTCTTCTCTTGATTGCAATTCATGCGTAAGAGAATTTGATTCTTCTAACAGACCTTTGGTATGCTCCATTGTCTTTAGTGAAACAATTTCAGAAGCAATATCTTCACATACGGCTTTTAAAAATTCCAGGTGATGGGGTTTTAGTATTTCGAAAGAAGCTATTTCAATGACACCACAAAATACTTCATTGAAGATAAGAGGTGCTACAACAATGCTTCGCGGAGGAGCTTCGCCCAGGCCTGAAGTTATTTTAGCATAAGTTTCTGGTACATCGTTAACAATAATAAAATCTTTTTCGAGCATGCATTGACCTACCATCCCCTGGCCTTCATAGATTTTGTTTTCAAGAATCTTGAGATTGTCATAAGCGTAGCAGGCCTTTGGTTCCAGGAATCTTTCATTTGTTTCGTCCTGGTATTCTATAAACAGAACACCCTGGTTGGCCTTTATGTATTTAACAAGATTGCTGATGATGTTATAGCTGTATTCTTTTATATCACTCTTGTGATGAAGGATTTCGCTGAAACGCACAAGCCCTTGTGTAATCCATGTTCGTGCTGCATCGTCTTCCTTGACCTTTTGCATTTCTGACGTAATGTTCAGCAATGCTTTGCCGATTGGATCATCAGCATCAAAAACAAAACCATTTGTGCTTTTTTCGGGATGAGCCAGGTTTGTAATATACTTTACGGAGTTATTTATTTTATTTAATACCTGGTCCTGATTTTTTTCAAGGTTCTCCAAGTTGGCAAACGACCATTTTGTTTTAGCAGCTTCTTTTTTATTTAGCGTGAGGTTAGATTTCAATACAAGCTTTTTGACGAAGGCCAGCCAATGATTTAAAATGAAAACTGAAAATACAACTGTTGCCAGGATCAGGTATGACACTACTTGCTGATTCCCACCCGAAATTGATAGAATGATGCTGGCGGCAGAGACCATAAATAAAATGGAATATGCACTGATAAGGGTCTTTTTCATTTTACTATACTGTTACCTTTTGTTCGGGAATCATTTCAAAAATTTTACTACTCAGCTTCCAGATGAATTGCGGATGAACTCTGTCTTTCTTATCGAAGTGAAAAGTTGTATTACAAAAAATCATGCTCGTCGGATCATTTGTTGATAATTCACTCAAAAAATCCTGAAGCTCCGAAGCGTGTATCTTAGTGAGGTGAGGTACATCGCCATAAATTTCAAGATTTAGTGTGTTCGAGATTTCAGCAATGACTGAAGCTGAAATGATATTGTCTATCTCCAATAGAAAAGCTTCGCTGATTGCTTTATTGGGAGATGTATTGTTGAGTGCTTTGAAGATTTCCTGCGTTTCATCTTCACTAAAGATCAGAAAGCTTTTGCCTGTGATATCGCCAATGATTTGAGTTATTAAAACATACAAGTCGCCTTGCTCTTCTGATATGTATGAGTAATCATCTTCATGACGTACGAGGATGGATTGTGAATTTACAATTTTAACATTACGTTTTGTAAGCATGGAAAAGGAAGAGGCTGCTTTATCAAAGCCCATGTTTAATATATGGATCAGGAAATTTTCACGACTCCGGGTACGCATAACAAATTCAGTTTAGTGTGAAATTTTTAGAAATTTTACCAGCAGCACTCAGGCTAAAGATAAATTGAAGAATGTGCGGAACGTTTAGTACAAGACATACATTGCCACTTCCTAAAATGGTAACGCCACTGATAAATTTTATTTTGTCAACGGGTCTCATAAGAGGCTTCTCTACAATTTCTTTTTGTTGAAGTAGCTTGTCAACAACAAAACCTACTGTGCGATTATTGAAACTCACTACTACAATTTCAAGTTTTGCTTCCGGATGGATGTTATCAAACTCAGCCTGAAGAACATTAAAACTATAACCTGATTTCTCTACCTGCTGGTCGAAAACATCTTTCAGAAAAACAATGGCAATGTTTTTACCGAGATGGGTTGCTACAAGACTACCCCCGGCTTTATGTAAATCTGATTTGTATAATGAAATGACAGATTCAGTATAAGCCAGCGGTATAGCAAATACTTCCTGACCTAATTCAAAAAGGAGTGATGACTTGACAGCCATGGATGATGGAAGTGTAAGCTGAATAACAGTGCCCTGTCCTTCCTGACTGGCTACACGAATGGTACCACCAATAGAATCAAGTGTTTTCTTTACAACATCCATTCCTACTCCACGACCTGAGATGGCTGTTACCTGATCCATAGTAGAAAATCCGGCTTCGAAAATTAACATGCTCAGATCTTCTTTGGAGAGCTTTTCTGCATCGTCTGTTGTAATCAGATTTTTAGCTATAGCCTTACTCTTGATCCTATCGTAGTTAAGACCTTTTCCGTCATCACTGATTTCAATCAGTACGGCATCAGTTTCATTTCGGGCACTTAATGTTACTACACCAGCTTCAGGTTTGCCAGCCTTCAGTCGTTCGGCGGGAGATTCAATGCCATGGCCTACGCAATTTCGTATTAGATGGATAAGCGAATCGCTGATCACTTGCAAAACATTGCGATCAATTTCAGTGTCGGTGCCTTCGAGCTTTAGTGTTACATTTTTATTTTCAAGTGTAGCAGCATCGCGCACTACGCGATGAAATTTGTTGAATAGAAAACCAACTTGCACAAGCCGCACATCCATAACGGAATATTGCAGATCAGAACTTATTCTGCTAAGTCGTGCGTATTCATTTGAAGCATGTAAACCTCCTGCCTGTGTTGCTAGGATTCTGTCTTTTTCAATAATGAGTTCGCTTACAAGATTCATGAGATTGTCAAGCTTGCGAACAGGAACTTGCACGAGATCAGAAAAAGAAACTTTGTTATCAGTTTCATCTTGTGGTTCTGCTTCTTCATTAATGGTTAGTGCTTCTTCAGAAGTTGAATTCGTTAAAGGAGTTGTTGTTGTAACTGTATCGGTGGAGTGATATTGATTTGGTTTGATGTCTTCCTTCGCCTTTTTAATCAGAATCTCCAGCTTAGTTTTAATGCCTTTGTACTTTACATCGGTTTTGTCTTTAACAGCACCGATCAGATTTCCTAAAACATCAACGGCTTTAAAGATGGAAGAGAACAAACCAACCTGTAAAGAAATTCTGCCATCGCGCACTTCACCAAATAAATCTTCTAAGACATGCGCCATCTCGGCAATACCCTGGTAGCCCATACCGGCAGCGTTGCCTTTTAAAGTATGCGTAATTCTGAAAAGAGCGTGAATAGTATTTTTATCATTCTCATCTTTTTCAAGATTAGTGAGCAGCCTGTTTATTTCTTCAAAATTATCCAGGGCTTCTGCCAGAAAAATTTCTATGTATTCATTCTCCTTGTCTCTCATAATATTTCTTTTAGCCTCGCAGTTCTATAAACAGCTAATGAGATATCCTGGAATTTGTTTAAGACTGATCACCTGTCCGGCTGCACCTAACTCCCATGCTGCTTTTGGCATTCCATAAACTACAGATGACTCTTCGTCCTGGGCTATCGTTATGCCTCCATTACTTCTTATCTTAGTTAGTCCCACTACGCCATCTTTACCCATGCCTGTAAGGATGACACCAATGGAATTCTTGCCATAGGTTTCTGCCACAGATTCAAACAGGCAATCAATAGAGGGATAGTTAAACTCCTCATATTTTTTGGTAGTGAATGTAAACATGGGTGTTCCTGTTACAATATTTTTTTCGATGCGCATGTTGGCTTCACCTGGTGCAATGTAAACTGTTCCACCTTTAACGGCTTCTCCTTTGTGTGCTAGACGAACAGGTAATTGTCCATGATCATTTAGTCGCTGCGAAAAAGTTTCCAGGAAACGATGCGGCATGTGTTGAGCAATAACAACAGGTATCTTCAGGTTTGTCGGAATATTGTTCAGAATATGTTCAACTGCACCTGGCCCACCTGTTGAAGCACCAATAACAATAATTTCATAATTAAGTACTCCGTCGAAACTATGATGATGACTGTTTTGTGAAGCAAGTTGTTTTGCTTTTAACAGGCTGATGTCGGTTCGCGATGCCTCCTTGATAAGATCAAGCAAACGATAATCGTGAATACGAGAACTATCAGCGCTGGTTGGCTTGTCTATGAATTCAAACGCGCCGTGTTGCAGTGCATCAAATATTCTTATGTTCGTTTTCTCCAATGAACTTAACAAAATGATGGGCACAGGATTTTTCTCCATGACGGAGTTTACCACATACATGCCATCATAGTCTGGCATTACCATATCTGTTATGACTACATCAGGCCTTAGCTCCAACGCCATCTGGCATCCTTGTTGTCCGTTGTTAGCAACACCAACCAGTTCAATAGAGTCATCACTGGTAATAATGTCGCTTATAACTTTGCGCATAAAGGCAGAGTCGTCAATAAGAACAGTGCGGATACGATTAGGCGGCATAATGTGATTACGCTTTAGAAATAACTTCTACCAGCTGGTCGGTAGTAAATGGTTTTACAACATAAGCCCGTGCGCCTAACCGAAGTCCTTCGTTTACAACAGACTCTTGTCCTACTGCGCTGATCATTACAACTTTTGATTTCAATCCTTCTTCCTGGTACACTTTTAAAATATCGGTACCGATCATATCAGGAAGAATATTATCCAATGTGATCAGGTCGGGTTGTAATTCAAAGGCAAGATCAATTGCTTCTTCGCCATTGGCAGCTTGTCCCACAATATTGTAACCGCCACCCTCAAGAGCATCTTTGATTAAGGTGCGCATATACAATGAATCATCTACGATTAATACACTCTTTGCCATGATTATACTGTTTAGGTTAATTAGTAAGTTTTATAGTTGTTGTTCTGCGATGTCTTCACGGTGAGCAAACCCGTCTCACTTTCAAATCGTGCGGTGCGAGAATGTGTTCCTCCAACATCTACAGCAGCGACATAAATTTTGTTTTCAATTAAATAACGTAATACAGATTCTGCATTGCGTTCTCCTGTTTGTGAATTAAGTCCTGCAACATTAGCACCGCCTGTAACTTTAGCCCGCAATGTTTGTAGTGTGCTGCCTGCACTTTTTAATTGATTCAAAATTTCATCAATAGCATGCTTTGCATTATAGAACTTGTCGTTTTCCTGTAAACCTTTTTCGTCTTCTGGTAAAAAGATGTGTGCACCGGCTGATAATTGCTCAACACGATCTTGTATGAAAAGACCAATACACGAACCAAGCCCGAAGCACGTGTAGCTTGCTTTTTTTGATGACATGGCAACATCGCCTATGGATAAATTGAAGTTGATCATGCTGCTACTGCCGTTTTCTTAATTGTATTTGTCATCTCCTGATCGATTACTTTAAAAATATCGATCAGTATAATTAGTCGTTCGCCTGTTTTGATAATGCCCTTTATATAATCCGTTTCAGCATGAGCATCGTTGATGATGCTTACGGATTCATCAAGGTCAGAAGCATTTACAGAAATGGTGTTGGGAACATCACTTACTAACAAACCCATCTTTACATCTTCACTCTCTACCACCAGGGTGTATTTGCTTCCTTTTGTTTCCATGGCGCGCGCAAGATTGAAGCGTTCTTCCAAATCGAAAATTGCAATCACATTACCTCTGATATTAGCAACGCCTTTAACAAACGAAGGTGTCTGCGGCATGCGTGTGATGTTGGGTGTGATAACAACTTCTTTTATCTGATCAATGTGTAAGCCATACTCTTCATGACCAAGTTTAAATACTACAATCTGCAGTGAGCGCTGAGCAGTATTGGTTGTTGTTGCTATATCTGCCATATCTTTTTAGTTGATACGTTACGCTGCATGTTGGCAGCAGATTTATTTCTTCAGTTTAAATTGTTGTATGCCAGCTTGCAGCTCTGCAGCTACCGCTGAAAGTTCATCGCCTGCTTTTGCAATTTCTACCATGCCACCGCTCATCTGCTGACTTGAACTCGCTACTTGCTGTGTACCGGCCGCAGTCTCTTCTGATACCACTACAATCTGTTCTATGTTTTTAACAACAGTGCTAATGGAATCTTTCTGTGTGCTGGTGGCCGCTTGAATTTCTTTTGAAGCATTGAAAGTCTCTTCACTTGATTTGGCAATCTCCTGGAATATAACTTCAGCTTCTATGCTTGATTTATTTCCTTCCTTAACACTCGACTCCATCGTTTCAATGGCTTTGCCGGCAGCCTGTGTATCTTTCTGTACATCGCCAATAATTTTTTCAATCTCAACAGCTGACTTGCGCGAGTCTTCAGCAAGCTTCCTGATTTCTTCAGCTACTACTGCGAAACCTCTGCCAGCATCACCAGCGCGTGCAGCTTCAATGGCAGCATTCAATGCGAGTAAGTTAGTTTGACTTGCAATGTCAGTAATCACTTTTAGTGTACGACCAATTTCTTCTGTGCGCTTGGTAAGCACGCCGATAGAATCAGACGTTTGTCCTGCAGACTCTTTAATGCCATTCATATTGTTTACCAGGATCTTCACCGTCTTCATGCCCTGGTTTGAACTCTCCAATCCTTTCTCAGCAGTCTTGTTAATGAAGTTGGCTTTCTTCTCCATGTCGTTAGATGAAGTCATCACATGACTGATAAGCTTGGATGATTCATCTGTGCGTGAAGCCTGGTCTTGTGCACCTTTGGCCATTTGAGAAATAGCCGTTGCCACTTCTGTTGTATTGCGTTTCATGTCATCTGCTTTTTTCTGTAACAGGTCAGATGACTTGGCAACAACATCAGAACCCTGGCTGATATTGCTCAGCACTGAATTAAGATTATCAAGTGTTTTATTAATTTCAGCAGTAAGACCACCATTGTCGGCATTGGTATCGCACCGCATACTTAAATCACCTTTAGACATGGCTTTGATTACTTTGATAACCTCCGTCATATCGAGTGCAAATTTTACAACCTTGTATGGTTTTCCGTCAGCATCCTTAATAGGATTGTATGATGCCTGGATAAATACTTCTTCACCACGTTTGTTAATGCGTGTATAAGTTCCAACGAAAAATTCTCCACGATTAAGCATATCCCAGAAATTACGATACTCCATACTGCGGGCGTACTCTGGCGCTACAAACGTGCGATGATGTTTTCCTTTGATTTCACTAAGTGATGAGTAGCCAAGTGTTTTTACAAAATTATCGTTGGCAAACAGTACGTTGCCATCCATATCAAATTCAACAACAGCGTTAGAACGACCAATGGCATCTAGCTGACCCTGGTAGTCAATGTTTTTTAATTTTTGTTCAGTAATGTCAGAGGCAAACTTTACAATCTTGAAAGGTCTGTTGTTCAGATCGAAGATAGGATTATACGAAGCCTGTATCCATACTTCTTTACCCCCTTTGCCAATACGTTTAAACTCTTCATTTATAAATTCTCCACGATTAAGTTTCGCCCAGAATTCTTTGTAAGCAGGGCTCTTGCTATATGCCAGATCAACAAACATGGCATGATGCTGACCTTTTATTTCCTGCAATGAATAACCCATTGTTTTCAGAAAATTTTCATTGGCCTGGATGATTGTTCCATCCATGTTAAATTCAATAACAGCTTGTGATTTACTGATGGCTTCAAGCTGACCTTTAAAATCTGCATTCCTGATTTTTGTTTCAGTAATGTCATTTGCAAGTTTAATGACCTTGGTAACTTTTCCGTTTTTATCAAACACTGGTGTGTAGTTAGCAAGAAGCCAGATCTCTGAACCGTCTCTGGCTATTCTTTTGAACTCACCTATCTGAGCTTTGCCTGAGCGAAGATCATTCCAGAATTGTTCATATTCTTTTGTGTTGGTGTATGATGATTCGCAAAAGATGCGATGATGTTTATTTTCAATTTCTCTCAGTGAGTACTTAAGTGTTTTAAGAAAGAGATCATTAGCAAGCAGAACATTTCCTTCAGGTGTAAACTCAACATACGCTGATGATGAGTTGATCGCACTCATCTGAGCTTCCGTTTCAAGTTGCTTTCGCGCCATCTCTTCCTGCGTGGCAGTCATCTCTTCCATGTTCTGACGAAGCTCTTCTTCACTTGCCTTTATCTGCTCCATGCCTCGTTGCGTCTCCTCTTCCAGTCGTCGCTTTTCAGTAATGTCTTTAATAAAAGCAGTGTATTGAATTTTTCCGTTCACCTCAGATTTGCTAAGCGAAAGATTGCCCCAAAAAACAGAACCATCCTTCTTTGTCATTTGCAAATCGCGACCAGATCCAACAACTTTATTTACACCTGTTTGTTGATTGTTCTCGACGTAATTATCATGATTGCCCCGATGTTCAAGTGGAACGATCATCTTTACATTATTACCCATTACTTCTTCGCGACTAAAACCAAATAATTTTTCAGCAGCTTTATTGAAGAATATAATGTTTTTATCATGATCAATTGAAATGATGGAATCAACTGCCTGATCCAATGCTTGTGATTGTACTAAGAGCGCAATCTCAGCTTCGGCTATTTTCTTTTTCAGCTCAGATATAGTCTCTGTTTTGGATGTGGTGGTGGTTGTGCTTCCACCAGAAGCACCATTTTCCTTATCCTGGTAATAATTACGTTTCATGATTATATTTTTAGGAGGGTTTAATTAACGCTGATGCGATAAAAGAGATCTTTTGCTTTCAGTCTGAATACAGAATCTGATACGATGTCTTTTTTCGATGCTTCTGAATATTGCCAGGCATTGCGTGCACCAAGAATGAAAGCATGTTCACGTAATGCATGAAGTCCTTCATTTATTAAGGGAAGAAGTGTGGGGCCGAGGCTATTTGTTTTTCTTGCAGCTTCATAGCCATCATTAAAAGATTTTGCTTTTGAAAGAGCAGAGCAATTGCTCCAGCAATTACATTCAAGTATGGTATTAAAATGATTGTTAGCAGCAAATGCTTCCCACACTAACATTTTTGTGAAATGATTACGATAGGGGGTGAAGCTTTTTACAAGATAGGTTGGGTCGTTGCCAACAATCCACACAGATAAATGATTTTCAACAGCCCAGATAAATACTTCGCTGTAAATTTCTTTGAGCTCTAATTGAATAGTATTGAGAATGTCGTCAGTGAAAAAGAATTCCTGATGATCATATTGCATGTCAATCTCAATTTCGAGAGCAATAATTTCATCACTTGTAATACCGAGCTTCATGACGCTAAAAAGATTGGTGATTTCAATGTAAAGGTATTGTCCTGAGTAAAGCCGGGGAATCCCATAATGGATGTATTTTGATTTACCTTCTTTTACGGAATGGTAGTAAGTATAAATACGCAACTGATGTAGAAACATTGATTTGGTGCGCACACTCTTTATTTGTTTGGTAGTACTCCAGGATAAACAAGGAGAGTTAAATGCATTACTGTATGCTCTACGTAATCATACGGAGTTATAAATTCTATTCGCTACCTTTATAAGCTAACCCTGAACTATGAATGTGAAGATTAACCTGTATTCCTTTCTGCTTTTTTTTATTATCACTCTACTGTCATGTGGAAAAAAAAGTGCCTCTATCGCCACGCCCGATTCACTTTATTATAGCGAAGCCCATAGACCTCAACTCCATTTCTCTCCAAAAGAAAAATGGATGAACGATCCTAATGGTATGGTTTATTACCAGGGGGAGTATCATCTCTTTTATCAATATTATCCTGAAGCTATGGTATGGGGTCCGATGCATTGGGGACATGCTGTGAGTACGGATATGATACATTGGGAACATCTGCCCATTGCTCTCTATCCTGATTCGCTTGGACTTATTTTTTCAGGTAGCGTTGTTGCCGATGTAAATAACACTTCGCAATTAGGTACTACAGAAAATCCTCCGCTGGTAGCCATGTTTACTTATCACTCCATGGAAAAAGAGAAGGCTGGCAAAATTGATTATCAAAATCAAGGCATTGCTTATAGCATAGATAAAGGAAGAACATGGACGAAGTATGAACATAATCCTGTTTTAAAAAATCCAGGCATTAAAGATTTTCGCGATCCTAAAATGTTCTGGCATGCTGAAACTAAAAAGTGGATTGTAATACTTGCTGTGTTTGATCATGTTGAACTTTATTCTTCCGATGATCTGAAGACATGGCATAAACTTAGCGAGTTTGGCAAAACCTTTGGCACACATGGAGGTGTATGGGAATGTCCGGATCTTTTTCAGTTGAAAGTTGAAAACGAAGATGTGAAGAAGTGGGTAATGCTGGTAAGTGTTAATCCCGGTGGACCTAATGGTGGATCGGGTACTCAATACTTTACTGGTGATTTTGATGGTGTAAAATTTACGGCTGCTGAAAATGAAAAAACAATCAAGTGGATTGATTATGGTCCTGATGATTATGCAGGTGTAACATGGTCTAATACACCAGGAGAGCGAAAATTGTTTTTGGGATGGATGAGTAACTGGGCTTATGCACAACAAGTGCCAACGTCACCCTGGAGAAGTGCCATGACTGTTCCGAGAGAATTGAAGTTAGAAAAAATTAAAAATGATTTCTATCTGAAATCGTCCGTAGTTGACGAATTGAACAAGCAGGTAATCCGTGAAAAGAATTTTGATGCAGTTGAAATAGCAGATTCAATTTTAATCTCGAAAGATTCTTCCTTCGATGCCAGCATGGCTATAATTGAAGGTTCGATAGAAGCCAACGATTTAGAATTCAGTTTTACAAACGCATTAAAGCAACGTGTAACAGTTGGATTTGATGCTGATAAAAAACAATTTGTTATTAACAGGAGCAAGGCAGGCAGCAATGAATTTTCGAAGGATTTCAGAGGAGAAAGTTATTCTTCCAGAATATCTGTGAGCGACACGCTTAAATTCACTATCGTAACAGATGTATCTTCTGTTGAAGTCTTTTTCGATGATGGATTAAGTACAATGACGAGCATACACTTTCCTGACGAACGGCTTGCTAACTTCTCTATTCATTCAAAAAAGATTCCGGTGAAGCTGTATAATCTTACTGTAAAGCAATTAAAATCTATTTGGCGATAAACCTGTGATGGCGCTGTGTTATATTTACATCTTCAAATAAAAGTCGATATTATAACTTTACAGACTCGTTAGCATTCTAAAATATATCCGATGAGAAATAATTACTTCTGCAAGATCGCTTTTCTGTTTTCGTTTTTAATGACGTTATCTGTCGTCATGCACGCCCAGGTAAGCAGAGATGTTGTCTATTTAAAGAACGGCAGTGTTATTAAAGGTACTATCGTAGAGATTGTTCCAGGCTCAACAATAAAAATAAAAACGTCGGATGGTAGCATTTTTATCTATCCAATGGAGGAAGTAATACGAACTGAAAACGAAGAATCATCAGAAAGACCACGTCGACGAGACAACGAGAGAAGATCGGAGCCGCCTGCGGAACGTGAACCATCTGCGTATGATCATACAGGTTACTTCATGATGTTTCGGGTTGGGCCGAGAGTAAATAATCTTTTGTATAATTCCCTTGATCTGAATGCAGGTTTTATCAATGGAATTCAGATGAATGAAGTTGTCTCTCTAGGTGTTGGTATTGAAACAACACAATACTATTTCTCTTCTGATCAGGCTACCAGCATCAGAATGACCCCCGTTTTTCTTGATGCACGATTTTATGTTCCCAAGAGAAAAGTACGTCCTATGTTTAGCTTTCAGTTTGGATATGCCATGGGTGGCAAGACTCAGTTATCGACACATCAGAATAATAACTGGATAGATTTTTATCCGGCTACACAAAAGGGAGGCATATTCATGGCTATTGGTGCAGGCATGCGCATCTATGCAAATAAAACATTTTCATTCCTGTGGGATGGAGGAGTTTCACTACAATCATTTGATGGTTACAGTGATTCTTCTCTGACTGAAGTAAGAACCCGAACTGTTCCTTCCTTACGACTCAACCTCGGTCTTGGTATTAATATTGGCGGTGGCGGATCTGTGAAAAAGTAGAGAACGGATTGTGATCAATTACTTTCGTTGCCCGATATAGAGTGCACCTAATACTAACAATGTTCCGGTTAACGTGTAAAGTGTTAAGGGCTCATGCAATAAAAGGGCAGAGAAGATAAATCCAAAGATCGGGCATAGATAAAGCCACAGCGATGCGCGTACGGCATCTGTTTTCAAAAGTCGAAGCCAAAGTTGTACGGCCAGGATGGATACCATGAAAATGAGCCATGCTAATGAAAGCCCAAAGCGTAAATCGAAATGACTTTCTTTCTGATGTAGCATGTAGGTGAAAGGTAGTAGAAGAATCCCACCAATGAATACCTGCCATGCATTAATAGTTGTGCGAGACAAACTCCACGGAATAGCAGCATAATAAACAGCACCAACTGAATAAGTAATCATACTTACACCAATTAATATAATGCCAAACGGTGTGGCTGAACTTGTTTTCAGTAATGGGTATGCTGCAATAAACACACCCGTCAATCCTAATGCTAAACTTGACCACTCTGTAATTTTTATCCGCCGTCTCATACTTACGGCTGTGATCAGACTGATGAAGAGCGGATTTAAAGCAATAGCCAATGTTGTGATGCCAGGTGTTACATAGTTTAATGCTATGATAAATAAACCGAGATAGAGCGTAGTATTCAACGCGCCAAAGATGGTAAGCTGTTTCCATTCTTTTCCCTGTGGCAGGCGATTACGTTGTATCACATACACAAACCCAAGCATGATACTACCTGCCAGCAAAAAACGAATAGAAAAGAAAACCAATGGCTCTACAGACAATATACCAAACTTACCAGCCACTGAAGCTGATGCCCAGAGTATAGAGAACAATAAGCCTGTAATGATGGTTTGCAGTGAGAATTTTGACATGAATGATTTAAGAACTTAAAAAGTTAAAGGTGTATTTTTTATGAATGGGATAAAAGGATTTGCTTAAAACAAAAAAGACATCGCCTCTCAGCAATGTCTTTTATAGAATTCAATAATAAAATCTTATTTGTGCGAGACAAGAATTGGAGTGTTCGCTACCAGCGTGACAAGGTCTTCGTCAACAACATTCTTCTTTTCGTCGGCCATGATCACAAAGTTTTCATACAATGTATCAAGCTCTGTCTTAGAAGGAGCATAGCCTAATAACTCTAATCTATGTTTTAATGCTGCACGACCGCTACGTGCGGTTAACACGATAGATGATGATGGCACACCTACATCTGAAGGGTTGATAATTTCATAATTCTCTGCATTTTTCAAGAAACCATCCTGGTGTATTCCAGAAGAATGAGCAAATGCATTCGCACCTACAATAGCTTTGTTAGGTTGCACAGGCATACGCATCATTTCAGAAACCATCGTGCTTAGCGCATATAATTTTTGTGACTTGATGTTAGTATATAAATCAAGATCCTTGTGCGTTTGAATGATCATAGCAACTTCTTCTAATGAAGTATTACCGGCACGCTCACCAATGCCATTGATTGTTACTTCTGCCTGGCGTGCGCCGGCAATCAAACCTGCCATGGTGTTGGCGGTTGCCATGCCCAGGTCGTTATGGCAATGTACGGAGATAATAGCTTTGTGAATGTTGCTTACGTGCTCAAACAAATATTGAATACGCTTTCCATATAAATGTGGTAAGCAGTAGCCAGTAGTATCAGGAATATTTACAACATCAGCACCGGCAGCAATAACAGTTTCTACCATCTTGGCTAGGAACGCGAGGTCTGCACGGCCTGCATCTTCGCAGAAGAATTCAACCTGAACATTTTTACTTTTGGCATAAGCAGCAGCCCATGCAGCTTGTTCAAGAATCTTCTCGCGGGTAGAATTGAATTTTGTTTTGATGTGAATATCAGATGAGCCAATACCTGTGTGGATGCGACCACGCTTGGCATGATGAAGTGCTTCGCCGGCAACATCAATATCCTCTTTCTTTGAACGCGTAAGCGCACAAACAACAGGATCACTCACAGCCTTGGATATTTCGATTACCGATAGAAAATCGCCAGGACTTGAGATAGGAAAGCCTGCTTCAATAACATCTACGCCAAGCTGCTCCAGTTCCCTTGCAACAATAATTTTCTCTTCTGTCGATAGCTGGCAACCGGGAACTTGTTCACCGTCACGCAACGTGGTATCGAAGATTTCAATTTTATTTGCCATGGCTTTTTATTGGTTAATCGTTAATTGTTATTAGTTAAAAGTTAATGATTAATAGTTAATTGGTTACTGTAGTATCTACGATTAACAATTAACTATTAACGTTTTCAACTTACTTTACAGCAAGTTGGCTAATGCGAATGTTGTTACATACCATGTTGCCCATCACCTGTGTTCCGGCAAGTTTGTCTTGTGGTGTAGTAGCATCAGCAATGTCGCGTGTGCGATAGCCTTCTTTCAAAGTTTTCTCAACAGCTTTAATTACACATTCAGATTCTGCTTTCAATCCAAAAGAAATATCTAACAGCAATGCTGCTGATAGAATAGAAGCCAACGGATTTGCAACACCCATACCTGTGATATCATGCGCACTTCCGTGGATGGGTTCGTATAAACCTACTTTATCACCAACAGAAGCAGAGGCAAGCATACCCATAGAACCTGCAATCTGTGAAGCTTCATCTGTTAAAATGTCGCCAAAAAGATTGCCTGTAACTACTACGTCGAATGTCTTAGGATTCTGTATCAGCTTCATCGCAGCAGCATCAACAAACATGTGATCTACTTCAATGTCAGGATATTGTTTGGCAACTTCCTGTACTACTTCGCGCCATAAGCGTGAGCTTTCCAATACGTTTGCCTTATCAACTGATGTTAATTTCTTTCTCCTGGTTTGCGCTGCTTTAAATGCTTTATGTGCAATGCGCTCCACTTCATAACGAGAGTAGATCATCGTATCAAAAGCAGTATCATTGTTATCTTTACGACCACGTTCACCAAAATAAACATCCCCTGTTAATTCACGGAAGAAGAGAATATCAGCACCCTTCAGAATTTCAGGCTTGATGCTTGAAGCACCCAATAATTCATCAAAAAGTTTTATCGGGCGAAGGTTAGCATATAAGCCAAGTTCCTTACGCATCTTTAACAATCCCTGCTCAGGACGAACCTTTGCTGATGGATCGTTATCATACTTGGGGTGACCTACTGCACCAAACAGAATAGCATCAGAGTTTTTCATTTTCTCCAATGATTCATCAGGTAACGGATTGCCTGTAGCTTCTATGGCTTCGTGACCAATAGTAGCGTAGTCATAAATAAATTCATGACCAAAGCATTCAGCTATCTGATCCAGTGCTTGCTTGCCACTGGTTGTTACTTCTTTTCCAATTCCGTCGCCGGGCAGGATGGTGATTTTTTTCTTCATTCTTGTTGTCTGTAAAAGTCCACAGTCCACAGACCACAGTCGACAGCCACCAGTGGACTGTCGACCGCGGACTGTCGACTTTAAATTAACTATGTGCTAAATCAAATTTTTTAATTTCGTCATTCAATGAAATGAGATAGTCGATATCATCATAACCATTGGTCAGGCAAATCTTTTTGTATGCATTGATGTCAAAGCTTTCAGAAGAACCATCTTCTAATGATACTTTTTGGTTTTGAAGATCGACGCTGATTTCGGTCTTTGGATTTTTTTCAATCGCATCGAAAATCTTCTTTAGAAAATCTTCAGAAACTGTGATAGGCAACAAGGCATTGTTAAGTGCATTGTTCTTGAAGATATCAGCAAAGAAACTGGAGATTACCACACGAAAGTGTGCATCATAAATAGCCCATGCTGCGTGTTCGCGGCTGCTACCACAGCCAAAGTTTTTACCAGCAACGAGGATCTTGCCAGCGTATTTCGGATTATTCATCACGAAGTCAGCTTTTGGTGAACCGTCGTTATTGTAACGCCAGTCGCAGAATAAGTTTTCACCAAAGCCTTCGCGGGTAGTAGCTTTTAAAAAGCGAGCTGGAATGATCTGATCGGTATCAATATTTTCAATTGGCAGTGGCACTGCCGTACTTTTCAAGGTTATAAATTTCTCTTTGCTCATGATTTAGTTGTTAATCGTTAATGGTTAATCGTTAATGGTTGTATGTTAATCGTTGTTCGTAATGACGATTAACTTTTAACTATTAACTTTTTAACTGAATTGCCGTACGTCAGTTACTTTGCCTGTGATGGCAGCAGCTGCAGCACTTAGCGGACTAGCCAGGAATGTTCTTGACTTAGGTCCCTGTCTTCCTTCAAAGTTTCTGTTCGATGTAGAGATACAATATTTACCTGCAGGAATTTTGTCTTCGTTCATACCCAGACAAGCTGAACAACCTGGCTGACGTAATTCGAAACCTGCCTCTTCGAAGATCTTATCTAAACCTTCTTTGCGAGCCTGATCTTCCACCTGACGTGAACCTGGTATTACCCACACCTCAACGTTGGCAGCCTTCTTTTTACCTTTTACCATTTCAGCTACCAGGCGCAAGTCTTCAATGCGGGCATTGGTACAGCTACCAATGAATACATAATCAACCGGCTTGCCCAACAATTGAGAACCAGGCTCAAGTCCCATATATTCTAATGACTTTGAGAATGAAGTCTGTTCGCTGATGTCTTTCAACTCGGCCAACGTAGGTATTCT
>DATCRE010000781.1:0-3183 GCA_036569145.1 Cyclobacteriaceae bacterium | reverse complement strand
CCGTGGTCTGATACGCGATCGAAATGGTAAGCTAATTGTTTATAACAGTCCGGAGTTCGATTTACTTATCATCCTCAAAGAAGTAAAACATTTTGACAGCGCTCGTTTCTGCGAAGTATTCGACATGAGCCAGGAAGAATTACGCGGACGCTTTAAAGGTTTACTAACGGAAATAAAAAATCGTAAAGCATCCGAACTTCAACCAACGCCATTTGTAAAGCAATTATCGAACTACGATCTGGCCAAGATTGAAGACAATATGGATGAGTTCGATGGTTTTTATATTCAAGCCCGAACCACACGTTCATACACTACCAAGGCGGCGGCCAATGCGCTGGGATATGTGAGTGAAATATCGAAGACTCAGTTAGAGAAGGACGGTAAAACGTTTTATCACCAGGGCGATTACATTGGACAAAGCGGTATTGAATCGTATTACGAATCATACCTGCGCGGTACTCGTGGTGTAAAATATCTGATGCGTAATAAAGACGGTGTTATCAAAGGCCCTTATGAAAGTGGTCGTTATGATACCTTATCCGTACCTGGAAAAGATTTAGTATCAACCATTGATCTTGACCTGCAGGAGTACGGTGAGTTTCTGCTTAAAGGAAAATCAGGAAGTATTATTGCCATTGAACCTTCAACTGGTGAAATACTGGCGATGGTGTCAGGCCCATCGTATGATCCCAACCAACTTACTGGAAGAAACTACAGTTCGAATTATACACTCATCAGCAACGACACAAACAAGCCATTGTTTAACAGACCACTGATGGCACAGTATAGACCTGGCTCGATTTTCAAAATCGCTCAGGCCATGGTTGCGTTACAAGAAGGTGTAGTTACTCCCGAAACACGTATACGCTGCGACCGCTCAATCATCGACTGTCACGGACCACATTCTAACGAAGACCTGCGTGGAGCAATTACAAATTCGTGTAATCCATATTTCCATGGCGCATTAAGACGCATGCTTAACCAGGGCAAGTCTAACAATCCATTTGATGATACACGCATCGGGCTTGAATTATGGAACAAGCACATGCGCAGTTTTGGTTTCGGTTCAAGACTAGGTATTGATCTGCCAAATGAAAAAGGTGGTTTGGTGCCAAGTCCGAAAGATTATGACAAATGGTACCATGGTAAGCCCTGGAAGTTTTCAAACATTTATTCCATCGCTATTGGTGAAGGAGAAAACATGGTTGTGCCTTTGCAGATGGCTAACTTTGCAGCAACTGTTGCCAATAAAGGTTATTACATAGTACCTCATCTTATTAAATCAATTGGTAACACAGGTGTGCCATTACCACAGTATACGCAACGGCATTACACTACTATTGATTCGGCTAACTTCAGAGTTGCACGCGATGCCATGCAACGTGTGGTTGAAGCTGGTACCGGACAATATCGCGCACAGTTAAAAGATATGATTGTATGTGGAAAAACAGGAACTGTGCAGAACGATCCCAAGCCAGCACACTCTGTGTTTATTGCCTTCGCACCAAAAGAGAATCCTAAAATAGCAGTATCAGTTTATGTTGAGTTCTCCGGACAAGGTGGACGGGCTGCTGCTTCTATTGCGTCCTTAATGATTGAAAAATATTTGTTAGGAGGTACCAAGCGTCCGCATATTGAAGAATATGTTTTACGAGGCAAATTTCTGGATTGATGCAACGCGGTGAAACCATATCACATAAAGTTGACTGGGCAACAATAATGCTCTATGCAGCTATTGTGCTCTGGGGTTGGGTAAACATCTTTTCAGTTACTTATGATGAGAATGCGCACCAGTCAATCTTCGATCTGTCGTTAAACTCAGGGCGACAGATGATGTTCATTCTCACCTCTATCATCATCATTGCCGCTATTCTTATTATTGATATGCGTTTCTATGAAACGTTTGCCTATATCATATACGGAGCTGTTATGTTCCTGCTGATACTTGTCCCTATTATTGGTAAAGAAGTAGGTGGTAACAGGGCGTGGCTTGGCATTGGCTCTTTCGGTGTTCAGCCTTCTGAATTTGCCAAGTTTGCAACGGCGCTTGCCATGGCTAAGCTTATCGGATCGGTTGGCTTCAAAATGGATAATCTCAGAAACCAGATTATGGCATTTGGATTATTCTTTATACCTATCTTTTTAATTCTCTTGCAGAAGGATACTGGAACTGCCCTGGTATTTACAGTTTTTGTATTAGTATTTTATCGCGAGGGCATGTCACCATTTTTATTGCTGGTAGGTATTGGCATTACCATCATCTTTGTTCTCACGTTGCTGGTAGAAAAGCAGTGGATACTTTTTTTACTTATAGCTGTAGCCTGGGGAATTGTTATCTTCTTCAACAGAAGAAAAAAGATAAAGCGACTTATGATCATCACAGCTGGCGCACTCTTGCTTGCTGGAACAATCAAATGTGTAGACTTTGTGTTCAACAATGTTTTACAAGATCATCAGCAGAAACGTATTCGTGTTTTACTTAATCCTGATTTAGATCAGCTTGGTGCCGGGTATCACGTTTATCAATCAAAAGTGGCTATTGGCAGTGGTGGTTTTATTGGTAAAGGATTTTTGAGAGGTACACAAACAAAGTTGAAGTTTGTTCCTGAACAAAATACAGATTTTATTTTCTGTACCATTGGAGAAGAGCACGGATGGGTTGGAAGCTTACTTATCATTTCATTATTCGTTGCGCTTATTCTTCGAGTCATGTTTATTGCTGAACGACAGAAGAACAGATTTGCCAGAGTCTATGGTTATAGCGTAGCGTGTATTTTCTTTTTTCACTTTGCCATTAACATTGGTATGACCATTGGGTTGTTTCCTGTTATTGGTATACCGTTGCCATTCTTCAGTTACGGAGGCTCTTCATTGTGGGGCTTTACTATTCTCCTCTTTATATTACTCAAACTCGATGCTCATCGCATGCAGGTATTGCAGCGGATTTAAAAACTGATCTATTCAATGATCATGTATTGATAAAAGGCAAAGAATTCCCGAAACACGGAATAGAAATCTCTCCATTCAAAATAATCTGCGTGTGCACCGTAAACATTCTCCACACCAAGTTTTCTAAGAATATATTTTGTGCGGGTAATATGAAAGAACTGTGATACTACAACTACTGAATTCTTATCATTCCCATTCGTGATCTTCACAAAATTTCTGGCTGACGCAACTGTA
>DATCRE010000780.1:0-9449 GCA_036569145.1 Cyclobacteriaceae bacterium | reverse complement strand
TACTAAGGTTGATTTGTTCAGGCAAAATGCGAGTGCCAGTGATATAAAACGGAAGAAAATATTCGGGGCGGAACTATTTACCAATAAGAATCTGACATTTGAGCCCAATTTGAGAATCCCAACACCACCCAATTACAGGTTAGCTGCAGATGACCAGGTAATGATTGATGTATATGGTTACTCAGAGGTGCAGTACAAATTAACGGTTAATTCAGAAGGCTATATCCGCATTCCGAACCTCGGACCGGTTTACGTGAATGGATTAACAATGGATGAGGCTAAAACCAGGATCACAAAACAGTTATCAACTATATATTCAACTATCTCCAGTGGAAAAACTTTTGTACAAGTGTCGTTGGGTAATATCCGCAGTATAAGGGTGTTGTTAATAGGGGAGATTCAGCAGCCTGGTACCTATACATTACCATCATTAGCAACAGTAGCTAATGCTTTATATGTGTCAGGTGGCCCTGATGATAATGGTTCATTCCGAAATATCCAGGTAATCCGTAATGGTAGTATCGCTACTACATTTGACCTGTATGATTTTCTTACGAGGGGGGATCTTACCAATAATATTGTTTTACAGGATCAGGATATTGTTAAGGTGAATCCTTATAAAACAAGGGTTGAATTAATTGGGGAAGTAAAGCGCCCCGCTATATTTGAAGCGAAAGACAACGAGACGTTGCAAAATATACTGGATTATGCAGGCGGCTATACAGACGGATCTTTTAAAGACAATATAACCGGGTACCGTATCAACAATAAAGAACGGGAAGTAATTAATGTTACCGCCGATCAGGTGGCTACATTCAAACTTAAATCCGGCGATCAGTTTTTTGTGGATTCAATTTTGAATCGTTTTAGTAACCGGGTAACGATCAGCGGTGCCGTTTTCCATCCCGGGAACTATGGAATGGAGCAGGGAATGACAGTAGCGGATCTGATTAAGAAAGCAGATGGAGTGAGAGAAGAGGCTTCATTGAATCGTGGTATTATACGCCGTTTGCAGGATGACTTTACACCTGCCATCATTAATTTTAATGTGCAGGACGTTATCAGCGGCAAATCCAATATTCCGGTTAGAAAAGAAGACAGTGTGATTGTGTTTTCTAAGCTGGATCTGAGGCAACAGTATTCAATTTCCATTGCAGGTGAAGTAAACAGGCCGGGCTCGTTTCCTTATGCAGACAGTATGCGCCTGGAGGATTTGGTATTACTTGCTGGTGGTCTTAGGGATGCTGCATCTTTAAAACATGTGGAAGTATCAAGGCGAATAAGAAAAGGAGATTATAACAGTAAGGATAGCGCGAAGGCTATTATCAAACAATTTGATATCAGTGCTGATCTGAGTAGCATTGCGGGTGAACAGGTGTTGTTGGAACCGTTTGACGAAATTGTTATTCGCAAATCACCGGCTTATAGTGAGCAGGCAAATATTTCTGTTGAAGGAGAGGTAGTGTATCCCGGACAGTATGCAATTGTTAATAAAGGAGAGCATATTTCCGACCTGATAGCAAGGTCAGGAGGTTTGAAACCAGAGGCTTTTCCTGAGGGTGCAGTGTTACTGCGCCGGACTTATATCAATAGCTCAGATAGCGCCTTGTTAAACAGCAAACTGGCGTTATTCTATAGTAAGCTCGAAGATAGTTCTAGTATTTCCAGTGTCCGGAATATGATGGAGCGTAAGTATCAATTGCTCGGAATAAATCTGGATGATATTGTAAAGAAACCAGGATCCAAATATGATATTTTACTGGAAGAAGGAGATGTATTGAAGATACCTAAAAAACTGCAGACAGTTCAGATAATGGGAGATATTTATTTCCCAAAAAAGATCCGGTATGATAGAAGTTATACTTTCAGGGATTATGTCAGAGGAGCTGGTGGGTTCACCTCATCAGCCTTAAAGAGGCGTAGTTATGTTGTGTATCCCAATGGCGAAGTAAAAAGCACAAGAAAAATATTTTTCTTTAACAGGTATCCTAAAGTGAAACCTGGTGCAGAGGTATATGTACCAAGCAGGAAAGATAAGAGAGGACTTACCGGACAGGAACTGGTTGGATTAGGTACAGGGATAGCTTCGATTGCACTGATTATTGTAACAATCTTAACCAGGACTAAATAGGTTTTTGTAGCACCTCGTAACTTTCAAGCCAAATCCTCAATGGGACAAGATACTAGACAAATGCAAACAGGTAATGATAATGAATTATCGTTAAGGGATGTTTTGATAAAAGCGAATGGCTGGATAAAACACCTGTTGAAAAAGTGGTTGACAATTTTAATTTTTGGAGTTGTTGGTGCTGCATTGGGACTAACTGCCTCTTTTTTGTTGAAGAAGAAATACATTGCTGAGCTGACTTTTGTATTAGAAGATAGCAAAACCAATCCACTTGGTTCTTTGATGGGGCTTGCGAGTGATTTCGGACTGGATATGGGAGGTGGTGCCGGAAGCGGCATTTTTTCGGGAGACAATATATTGCAGTTCCTGCAATCCAGGCTGATGGTGGAGAAAGCGTTATTGTCAGTTGTTACTGTTGATAATAAACAACAAACATTGGCCGATCTCTACATTGAAGTATATGAAATGAAAGAAGGATTGAAAAATATTCCATCTGTGAATGGCTCCTATTATCCTGTTAATCTGCCAAGGAATAAGTTTACACTTCAGCAAGACAGTATTTTAAATATTATTCAGTCAAAAATTGTAAAGGATAATCTGACTATTGAGAAGCCTGACAAGAAGTTATCTTTTGTATCTGTGAAATGTTCGACTTTAAATGAAATGTTCTCAAAATTATTCACCGAGCAGCTTGTTGACCTCGCTACAGACTTTTACATAGATACCAAAACAAAACGTAATAAAGAGAATATTGACAGGCTTCAGGTACAGGCCGATTCTATTGAACTGATGCTGAATAGAAAGACCTACTCTGCTGCGTCTGTTAATGATTTAAATATGAATCCTGCCCGTCAGGTAACCAGGGTAAGTTCTGAACTTGCCCAAAGAGACAAGATGGTTTTGCAAACTATGTATGCTGAAGTCGTCAAAAATCTTGAGCTGAGTAAAATTGCAATGGCCCAGGAAAAGCCGCTGATTCAGATTGTAGACACTCCGATACTTCCTCTGGCTCAGAAAAAAATCAGGAAGATCGTTGGCATCATCGGAGGAGGCTTTTTGGGAGGGCTGATAGCCGTGATTGGATTACTAATATCTTTTGTTTATAAGGATATTATGGGAGAAACTAATTATAATCAATTGCCTAATTAAATAAGAATATTGTGATTATTAAGGACAAAAAAGTACTTGTTACCGGAGCGGATGGCTTTATTGGTAGCCATTTAGTAGAGAGGCTACTCGAAGAAGGATGCCAGGTAAAGGCATTTTGTTATTATAACTCTTTTAATTCCTGGGGGTGGTTGGACTCACTTCCAAGGCAATTATTAGATCAGGTGGAAATATTTACCGGAGATATCAGGGACCCGAATGGAGTAAGAACCGCAATGAAAGATGTTCAGGTTGTTTTCCATCTGGCCGCTTTAATTGCTATACCTTTTAGCTATCATTCACCGGATTCTTATGTTGATACGAATATCAAAGGCACGCTGAATATTGTGCAGGCTGCAAAAAACCTGAATATTGAGCGGGTATTGGTAACCTCAACATCGGAGGTATATGGTACGGCTCAGTACATTCCTATTGATGAGAAACATCCCCGTCAGCCACAATCACCGTATTCTGCCTCAAAGATAGGAGCAGATTGTATTGCAGAGTCATTTTTCAGAAGCTTCAATTTGCCGGTTACTATTGTAAGGCCTTTTAACACATTTGGTCCCCGTCAATCGGCCAGGGCTGTAATTCCTACTATAATATCACAACTGCTGAATGGTAAAACAGAGATAAACCTCGGAGATCTTACTCCTACCAGGGATTTGCTTTTTGTAAAAGATACCGTAAACGGCTTTGTAGAAATAGCCAAGGCAGATACTCTTATTGGTCATGATTGTAATATTGCCACGCAATCCGAAATCAGCGTAGGAGATCTCGCTGGGAACCTGATAAAATTGCTGAATCCCAATGCGCGTATTGTTACTGATGAGACGCGTTTAAGACCTGAAAGAAGTGAAGTGTTCCGCTTGTACGGATCTAAGGAAAAAATAACTACCCATACAAACTGGAAGCAACAATACAGCCTGGAAGACGGGTTGAAAGAAACTATAGAATGGTTTAAAGTATCAGAAAATCTACGCAATTATAAAGCGAATATTTATAATATTTAGAATGTGTATATGGAGCCAAAGCCAATAGTGGAGTTTATAAGAACTGCTTTTAGGACAGATACTTCCTTTATTCCCCTTCATGCGCCATATTTCGGAGGAAAAGAGAAGGAGTATGTACTTGATACAATTGAATCTACATTTGTTTCTTCAGTTGGAGTCTATGTTACGAGGTTCGAAGAAATGATGACCCAGATTACCGGAGCTAAATTCGCAATTGCAACTGTTAATGGAACTACTGCTTTACATCTTGCCTTGGTGTTGGCTGGGGTAGAGTATGGCGATGAGGTAATTACACAGCCTCTTACGTTTGTTGCTACCGCTAATGCTATTACCCATGCCGGAGGTATTCCGGTGTTTGTAGATGTGGATAAGGATACATTAGGGCTTTCACCGGCAGCACTGCAACTATTCCTGTCGGAAAACACCACCATCAATGACCAGGGCAAATGTATTAATAAGTCAACAGGTCGCAGAGTAGCCGCCTGCTTACCTATGCATACCTTCGGTTTCCCTCTCCGCATAGATGAAATCAGCCGTATATGTAAAAAATATGGGATCACTTTAGTAGAGGATGCCGCTGAATCATTGGGAAGTTATTATAAAGGGCAACACACCGGCACCACCGGACTTTTAGGCGTTTTTAGTTTTAATGGAAATAAAACTGTTACCTGTGGTGGCGGCGGGGCTATTGTAACAAACGACCCGGTAGTTGCGGCCAGGGCTAAACATATCTCAACAACGGCAAAAATTCCGCATGCCTGGGAGTTTATGCACGATGAAGTAGGTTACAATTATAGAATGCCCAATCTTAATGCAGCAATGGCTTGTGCGCAATTGGAGCAGCTACAGAAATTTATTAAAAATAAAAAGGAATTAGCCAATCTTTATCATCAGTTCTTTGCAGGGACAGATATTATTTCTGTAAAGGAAATAGAAAAAGGGGATGCAAATTATTGGCTGAACACCATTATTTTCCCCGACCATCAGCAACAACAGGCATTTCTGAATTTCAGCAACAATGCGAAAGTGATGACCCGGCCAATCTGGAAATTAATGAACAGGTTACCTATGTATGCTCATTGTCAGTCGGGTAACCTTGAAACCGCGATGTGGCTGGAAGAAAGAGTGGTGAACCTGCCAAGCAGTGTCAGGTTTCATTAAACAGGTATATAAGTGTTACTGATAGTGATCAGTTTACGATCCGGAAGTCATTAATAAGTATAGGCTATTAAATATGCGAATATGGAGTCTCCTTTTAGTTTGATTAACAAAACTGTTCTAGTAACCGGGGCATCTTCGGGTATAGGGAAGAAGATAGCACTAACAGTAGCTTTGCAGGGAGCCCGCGTGGTTTTGCTGGGTAGAAATACTGCAAGGTTAGAAGAAGTAATGCAGGAGTTACCCGGAGAAGGGCATGTTTATCATGCTGTTGATATAACAGATGAAACCAAACTAAATGAGGTAGTACAGGTATTACCAGTTGTTCATGGCCTTGTTCACGCAGCCGGAATATTGGAACTGGCGCCGCTTAAGATATTAAATGCGGCCCAGATGAATAAAATTACACTCACTAATTACGTTGCTCCGGTACAGTTTACCCGTCATTTAATTAATAAGAAAGTTGTAGGTAACGGATCTTCAGTGGTATTTATTACATCAGTAAATGGTGTGTTTACAGCAGTGAAGGGGTTCACCGCTTATGCAGGTGCTAAGGCTGCGCTTAGCAGTGCGAGTAAGATTTTTGCGCTTGAATATGCCAGTCGGCAAATCAGGTTTAATACTATTGCTCCGGGGATGATTAAAACAGAGATGTATGAGCAGTTGGTAAAAACAGTTTCCGAGGAAAGTATTCAACAGGATAAACAGAAGTATCCTTTAGGCGATTATGGTAATACGGAAGATGTAGCCAATGCTGCAGTTTACTTGCTGTCTGATGCAAGTAAATGGGTTACAGGTACATCGTTGGTAGTAGATGGAGGACTGACAATTGTGTAGATAGAATTAAGAATACAGAGATAATCTGATTAATCTGATTAAGTTATGAGTATAAAAAAAATTGCAATACTGGGTTCTGGCGGATTTTCAAAGGAAGTGTTCTTTGTAATACAGGAAATTGGAACATATGAGTTTATAGGATTCATTGATTTGGATAAAAAGGAAGATGTTGTAATTGGAGGAACTTCGTATAAGGTTTTTGCTGAAAAGGAATTATCGTCAATTGATGATGAGTTTATTTTGGCGATAGGTGTTGGGGACCCAAAGTTAATTAAAAGGATGACAGATCGCCTGAAGGATAAGTATCATTTCCCTAACCTGATTCATCCTTCTGTTATTGGCAATTTTACTGATATAGAAATGGGAGAGGGAAATATTATAACGGCCAATTGCATTTTCACAACATCAATAAAGATCGGATCATTCAATGTTTTTAATTTGGCCACTACTGTTGGTCATGACGTGGTAATAGGTAATTGCAATGTGCTCAATCCTACAGTTAATGTTTCGGGTGGGGTAATCATAGGAGACAATAATCTGATTGGTGTAAATGCTACTATCCTTCAGCACAAATCAATAGGAAGTAATTCGATTGTTGGTGCAAGTAGCCTGGTTACAAAAAATGTAGAAGATAATGTAACTGTTATTGGTACCCCGGCAAAAGTTCTTCATAAAATCAATTAATAACTATATGAAAAGCGGTGTGATAATAATAGCAGAAGCAGGTGTTAATCATAATGGCAGTATCCAGCTTGCTAAACAATTAATTGATAAGGCAGCAGAAGCTGGTGCTGACTATGTAAAATTTCAGACTTTCGTTGCCGAGAAAAATATTTCAAGATATGCACCCAAAGCAGACTACCAGATTGAAAATACCAGGTCGTCTGAGAGCCAGCTTGAGATGGTGAAGAAACTGGAATTATCTGAGAAAGATCATTGGGAATTATTGGAATATTGCAAACATAAGAATATAGGATTTTTATCTACTCCATTTGATTTTGGCAGTGTAGACCTGATAAAACAAATGGGAGTAACCATTGGTAAAATCCCTTCAGGTGAGATTGTCAATCTTCCCTATCTGAGAGCAATGGCAAAAGCATTTCCTGATCTTATTGTTTCTACGGGCATGGCAGACCTGAAGGAAGTAACTAATACTCTGCAAATTTTAATCGATAGTGGTGGGGATAAGAATCGTATCACAATATTACATTGCAACACAGAGTATCCCACTCCTATGAAAGATGTTAATCTGAAGGCAATGATAACAATGCGCGATGAGCTTGGAGTACAAGTAGGATATTCTGATCACAGTTTAGGCATTGAAGTGCCAATAGCAGCAGTCGCTTTGGGAGCGACTGTGATTGAGAAGCATTTCACCCTTGATAAGAAAATGGATGGCCCGGATCATGCAGCATCACTCGACCCGGAAGAGTTGAGGAATATGGTTGCGGCTATCCGCAATATTGAGAAAGCATTGGGAGATGGCATAAAGAGACCCTCCGAATCTGAAGCTAAAAACATTGCTATAGTCCGTAAAAGTATTGTGGCAGGAAGGGATATTCTTCAAGGGGAGATACTTTCTGAAGACAATCTTGAAATCAAGCGGCCAGGTAGTGGTATCAGTCCTCTGGAATGGGACAGTGTAGTTGGAAAAGTAGCTGGAAAAGATTTTAAACAAGATGAGATCATAACCCTATGAATAGTAAAAGAAAGATTTGTGTAGTAACAGGTACGCGCGCAGAATATGGTCTGCTATATTGGACAATAAAGAAACTGGCAGATGATAGCGATATAGAATTACAATTAGTGGTGACCGGCATGCATCTGTCTCCTGAATTTGGCATGACTTATCAGCAGATTCTCGCTGATGGATTTAAGATCGATAAAAAGATAGAAATGCTTTTATCATCTGATTCCACTGTCGGGATTAATAAAAGTCTTGGTCTTGGAATTGTCAGCTTCGGGGAGGCATTTTCAGAGTTACAACCGGATCTCATTTTATTGTTGGGTGATCGGTTCGAAATTTTTGGTGCTGCCGCCGCAGCTATGATTAGCCGTATTCCAGTTGCCCATTGTCATGGGGGAGAGACCACAGAAGGAGTAATAGATGAGCCGATCAGGCACTCTGTTACAAAAATGTCTCATTTACATTTTACCGCTAACGAAGCATATAGTAAGCGTGTAATACAGTTGGGGGAACGGCCAGATAGAGTATTTAACGTAGGAGCTTTGGGAATAGAAAATATTAATAAGCTTAAGCTATTGGACAGAGCCGCGTTTGAGCAAAGCATAGAAAGTACACTTGGTAAAAGGAATGTGCTTGTCACCTTTCATCCTGTAACTCTGGAAACAGCTTCAGCAGGAGAACAATTCCGAACATTGCTTCGTGTATTGGATGAGCTTACAGACGTAAAGATGATTTTCACCAAGTCAAATGCAGATACAGATGGCAGAATTATAAATCAGCTCATTGATGAGTATGTTAATGCCAATAGCGATAAAGCAATTGCCTTTACTTCACTTGGACAATTGAGGTACTTGTCGGCCATACAGTTTGTAGATGCGGTAATTGGTAATTCATCAAGTGGAATAGCGGAAGTCCCGTCTTTTAAAAAGCCCACTGTAAATATAGGTGATCGTCAGAGAGGCAGAATTAAGGCACTCAGTATCATAGATTGCGAGCCGGATTACTATTCAGTTAAAGATGCGGTCAGCAAAGCCTTGGATGAGCAGTTTCAGATCAGTATAAAAGACGTTGAAAATCCATATGGGAAAGGGAATGCGTCAGATCAGATTATTGAAATTTTAAAAAATACAGATTTAAATACTTTATTGAAGAAGAAATTTTACGATTTATAGGATATGAGAGTTTTTTTTATCGGAACTGTTGAATTTTCCCTGCGTGCTCTGGAAAAACTGATAACATTAAATAATGTTGAGGTTGTAGGAGTTGCAATAAAAACAGATACTGCTGGTAATGCGGATTTTGCAGACCTGCTACCGATATGCAAAGACCACAATATTCCTGTTAAAGTGGTAAATGATATTAATCACCCGAATAATGTTTCCTTTATCAGAGCTACCCGGCCGGATGTAATTTATTATTTGGGCTGGTCGAACCTCATTAAAAAGGAACTCCTGAGTGTTACAAGGTTGGGCGTAGTTGG
>DATCRE010000779.1:0-9716 GCA_036569145.1 Cyclobacteriaceae bacterium | reverse complement strand
GGGCACATGGGGCACTCCTGATGCGAACTGAAAATGCGATCTAAAAATTTCTGATCCATAGGTGTGGTGGCAACGGTGGATAAATCGGATTTAACCTTTAAACCTAGCGGTTAGAATTAAGTTCACCAAATATTAGCTTTCAAAGAAATTTCTCCATGCAAATACTTGATGCGTTGTTAACGTAAGGGCCATAGTTTGCGATCACTTTATAACCGGATTTTGTATAAGCGGCAACAGCCTCAGGTTGTTTATTACCTGTTTCTAATATAACTCTTGTGAAACCTTCTTCAGCAGCCCATGCTTCTAATGCATTCAAAACTTTCTTTGCAAAACCCTGGTTCCTCATCTCCGGCGTTGTGAACATTCTCTTCACTTCAACACAAGTTGAATCTACAGGTCTGAAACAGCCACAGGCAACAGGCTGATTTTGATGACAGGCCACAATAACTTTTGCTGAAACATCTATCTTATTGTGCCCGTCAAAAAATTTCTGTTCTGCGCCATACAATGTTGAAAGCTCACGATCGAGCGCAGCAACCAGGCGCTGAAAATCAGGATCGGAAGAAGTGGTTCTATTTAACTGAAGCATGAGAACAATCTGGATTAAACCGTTTCTTCAAATTTATGCAATCGATTAAACGATCTTCATTTGCATATTACTACAAAAAAACATTTTCGAAGCGTTTTTATAACTTTAAATTAATTAACTTATAGTAGAGGTTGAATACAATATTGGTTGTCATTAAAAAAACTCATATTGCATGTATGGAAACTAACGCTCAACTAGACACTCAATGGACCGACGAAAAAATCTTAGACATTATCCGCAAGCTTAGAAATGATTTGATTAAAGATTTCCTGGATGAACGTTATTTAAAAGAATATCTGTCAACAAACTTTAATATTCGTGAACTTTCAAATGTTAAAATTGAATTCATGAAGAAATCATTGAAAGAATTACTGATTGCTCCTGTTGATACAACTCATTACGAGCCTATCATTCAACAAATTAAAACAACGGAGACCGCGTCACTTACGGAAGGAAACGAACTTCTCTTCTACAAAGAACTCGAAGGACTATTTAAAAAATATGCTTACTCATAAGCATGATCGAGTAAAACAGAAAAGGCTGTCAATTTAAAAACTGACAGCCTTTTCTGTTTTTATGATTATGTTCTTAGCTGCGGGTTATATAAACTTTCCCTGAGGATTTTTTGCCTTGCTCTACAATGTGATAAATATAAAGACCTGATCTGCTAAACACAGACGTATACAAATCTTTATTCCACATACCTTCAAAAAGTTTCTCGCCTTGTTCATTGTATACAACAACCTGGGCAGTTGTTTCCAATGTTGCCAGGTTAAATCCTGTTGATGCCGTTGTAGTTCCTGACTGATCTGTGCTTTCAACCTCCGTTACTACATCAGAGGTTGATGTTCTCGCAATTGTTGTTGTAACAGCAGGCAGCACAGTAACAGTATCATAATCGACACTCTGAACGCCTACATTATCAGTAACTGTCAATTTGAAAATATAAGTGCCTTCGAGCAATTTTGTTACTAAAACAGCGGGTGTATTTTTATTTGTTAACGTAACGGTAGGGCCTGAGTATTTTGACCAAAGATATGTGCTCACTGTACCATCAGAATCTGTTGCTGTACCTGTTAATGTGATTGAGTTCGTTGGAAGCGTTACAGTATAATTAACACCGGCATCAACAATAGGAGGTGCATCAACAAGAACGTTAACGCTATCAGAACTGGAAGCGCCATTATTATCAGTCACTGTTAACTGAAATGCATACGTCCCGGAGACAAGATTTGAAATTTTTGGTCTTGAAACAGATGTGCTTGATATCGTACAGGATGCACCTGAAATCTGCTTCCATTTGTACGTTGCAATAGTACCGTCTGCATCAGTAGCGGAACCAAACAACGTGCCTGAGTTGGTAGGTAAAAGAATAGTTTTATCAGGACCAGCGTTTGCTACCGGAGGAATATTGGCAGTTGAATTTACTGTAACTGTCATATCATCAGATGAAGAAGCACCTTTATTATCTGTTACAGTAAGACGAAAAACGTAACTACCAGCAGCCAGCGATGTAGCTGATAATTTTGTCGTTGTTGTTCCGCTTAATGTGGCTGTTGTGCTGCCAGAAACTTCCGTCCATTGATAAGAAGCTATTGTTCCATCGGCATCTGTTCCGCTACCCACTACGGTAACTGCATTTGTTGGAAGAGAAATTGTCATATCAACACCAGCAGTAGCAACAGGTGCTTTATTCACTACAGTCTGAACAGTTACTTTTACATAGTCAGTATCTGTGTCACCGGCATCATCAGTTACTTTTAATTGATAAACATATTCACCAAGAATCATATTTGATACTGTTAAAGTGGATGTTGAAGAATTTGTTAATGTTGAAGTGGAAGGGCCAGCTATCTGGCTCCATGCATACGACACTATTGTTCCATTTGAATCTGTACCAGCGCCACGGATAGCTGTAGTGTTATCAGCTAACGCTCTTATAATATCTGATCCTGCATTAGCAACAGGCCTCGTGTTTGTCCCGTTGATTGTGTTTTTATAGGATAACATCCACTCATAAACATTTGGATTATGAAGAGTATGATCATTTCGGTAAGCATTATCCCAGCAATTATGACCAACGCCAGGATAGATTGTAACTTTAGCTAATGGGTTAGGTGTTGGCGTACAAGCATTGATAGCGTCAATCTGCGCTGTGGTTCTCAAGTAAGGAACTACTGTATCGGCGTCACCATGAAAAGCCCATACAGGCAAATTCTCTCCTGCTATGTTACATGCTTTTGCATGATTATTTCTACTTCCACATACGGGAGCAATAGCAGCAAATGTCTGAGGAAAATCCTGGGCGGTAGACCATGTTCCACCACCACCCAGGCTAAGACCTGTTAAGTAGATACGGCTTTCATCAATGCGCAAATATGTTTTGCAATAGTTGATTACTTCATTTACATAAGCAACGGGCCAATCTGTATAGTTTGATTTTAATTGAGGTGAAATCAAAATAAATGGAAACTGTGTTCCATTATTAACCAACTTGGGAGGACCATTTTTACTCACTAATCCTATTGAAGCTTCAATAACAGCAGGATCTTTTGAGGCTGCACCAACCTCACCTAAACCATGCAAGAAAAACACTACAGGATACTTGTCAGAATTAGTATCATAGTCTTGTGGCAAATACTGAAGGTACCCAATAACACCTGGTAATGTTGTATGAAATGTCTGCTGTGCTCTGGCTGACGATACAAACAAAATCAGTGTGATTAAAATGGCGTAAATCAGATGCAACTTTTTCATAGTTAATGTCATTTTGTTGAAGGAGTCTTTTTTAAAATTTGTTTTGTTGTTTCGAAGGCAAAGGTGGGGCGTACAGAAAAATTATTCCTGGCGTTATGCCGTGATTGATCTCCCGAGTAAGAAATGTGTTTTCTGAACAAGAACAGCGCAGAAAAAAAGACCGTGATAAGAAGTAACCTTTTGAAACATCATTTTTATGAATGATGTAAGAAATTTAGATTTTTATCTTGACTGTAGTTTAGCTTATAGATGAATGAACATGAATTACCGATGCATGGAAAATAGTACAGATAAAATTCACGCCCATATTTGATTCTCAGAATAAAGTTTATCTGCTCTACAAAACACAATAACATTTTATGAATTGAATACGCTGGTCACATTATTTTTAGACATAAACGGGGCTTAACAGCACATTAGTAAATTTCGTGTTGCTGTGTAATTTTTAGAATCAAAATTGTACATTTTAATACTTCTCAAAACGCGAGCTCTTTGAAAAACACCGCAGACCAAGGCTTTTAGGAAGGCTAAGCTTCAAATAAAAAAGGCAGGTTGCCCCCGCCTTTCTCGTTATGCTGATTTTAAATTCTATCTTTTATTCTTCTGCAGTGACGTATATTTTTCCTGCTCTTGTTCCCTTAGAAGTTATAAGATGAAAGATGTAAAGACCTTGTTTATTGAATACCTCAGAATACATATCAGGCGACCATGCACCTTCATGTATCTTTTGTCCAAGACCATTGTAAACAATAATTTTACTGTTGACTAATTCAGGATTGTCTTTGTCAGTGAGAATAAACTTATTCTCGCTTGCCGTAGTGGTATTAACAGTTTCTGTGCTTTCTCTTCCATTTAAGAGAGGCAACACAATAACAGTTGTGTAATCAGAAATTGAAACACCGGCATCATCTTTTGCGGTAAATCTAAATACATACGTACCTGCTTCCAGCCTGGAGACAGTAACTAATGGAGTATCCTTATCAGTCAGTACGGCTGTTGGTCCCGAGTATTTTGCCCATACATAAGAAACAATTTTACCATCAGAATCAGTTGCTGAACCTTTCAGTTGTAGAGGGTCTGCAGAAAGTTGAAAAGTAATATCTGGACCTGCCTTAACTACAGGAGGATAATCCGCAGTGACGGTTACATCGTCAGAAGAACTAACACCATTATTATCGTATGAGGTCAATCTGAAAACATAGGTACCCGAAGTGAGATTACTTATTTTAGGTCTTGATACAGAGTTGCTTGACAATGTGCAGGCAGCACCAGAAACCTGAACCCATTTATAGGAAATTATTGTTCCATCAGGATCATACGCTGATCCAAAAAGAGTATTTGATGTTGATGGAAGTTTTATAATACGATCAGGGCCCGCTGAAGTAACAGGAGGCATGTTTGCAGTTGTAGGAGGAGCTGCTATGGTCACTTTCACATAGTCACAATCAGAATCACCCACGTTATCTGTTACATCTAGTTGAAATACATAAGTGCCTTCTACCAGACCTGAAACCTGAAGTGATGAAGAAGTTGTGGCTGTGGCTGTGCTTGCAAAAACTGTTTGAGAAGGTCCGCTCAATTGCTTCCAGTTAACAGAAGCTATCTTCCCATCACTATCAGTAGAACTGCTTGTAAGCGTTACACTATTAACAGGCATTGCTTTAACAATGTCAAGTCCTGCATTAGCAACAGGAATCTTATTGCTACCATTTATAGTATTGGTATATGAAAGCATCCATTCATAAACATTGGGATTATGAAGAGTATGATCGGCTCTGTAAGCATTATCCCAACAATCATGCCCGACACCTGGATAGATTGTGATTTTAGCCAACGGATTTGGTAATGGTATACATTTATTAATGGCAGCAACCATATTTACCGTGCGAGACAGTGGCACTGTATTATCAGCATCGCCGTGAAATGCCCATACAGGAAGATTCTCGGCTGATAACAAACAAGCTTTTGATGGTGAGTTTCTGCTTCCACAGACTGGCGCAATAGCAGCAAAAAGTTTAGGAAAATCCTGGGCAGTCCACCACGTACCTCCACCTCCAAGACTTAGTCCTGTGAGATAAATTCTTCTTTCATCAATTCGCAGATATGTTTTACAATAATCAATTACCTCTAAAACATACCATGATGGCCAATCACTGTAATTTGATTTCAACTGTGGCGAAATCAGAATAAACGGAAATTGGGTACCATTACTTACCAATTGAGGCGGACCATGACGGGCTACAAGACTTATACTCTTTTGAAGTGTTGCTATGTCGGTTGTGTTTGTACCCTTCTCACCCAGTCCATGAAGAAAAATTACAACCGGATATTTATCAGAATTCTGTGAGTAGTTTGTTGGCAGATATTCTAAAAATCCGATAACAGAGGTAGGCGTTGTGCGAAATGTCTGTTGCCCGAAACTCACCTGTGCCAGGAGTAAAAAGGGCAGTAAAAGAAAAAGATAAAATGGTTTCATTGATAATTTGTTATAGTGGTTTAAGAATGTAGTGGTTTAAGAATCTTGAAAGAGATTATGATTACGTATGAACGCGGACTGACCGGGCTGACCTGAAGGCAACTTTAGATTATAATTCTGGAAGGATATAATTAAAGTATATGGCTTATTCATGTAAGAGAAAATTAATTTCGGCGCAAGAAATAAAATTTTTATGTCTGGCCGGTTACCTATAGGTTAAGGATAATGTTTTTGCGTTAGGTGGGCTAATAATTCGGTTAACAACTTAGAAAAATGCTGACTTCTAAAAGAATAACGGTCTGTCAAAAATATCGAAAACGTTTGCGATAAGAATTATTTACCAATCATTGATAAAATGGGCACGTAATATTTCGGGATGTTTGTCAAAATATAGAAGTACAACTTTCCAGATGTGCCTAAACAGCACCGAGATAAATGAAAAATTTAGTGCGGGAAAATAAATTTAATGAAAAGCAAAAAGAGATAAGCTTCTATTGAATGGCAACTTCTTTGGCAGATAGTTCTATTTCTTCAATAAGCATATCTTGTTTGAATCGCATGGTTTTAACGGCGA
Source organism: Cyclobacteriaceae bacterium (assembly GCA_036569145.1). Taxonomy (GTDB): domain Bacteria; phylum Bacteroidota; class Bacteroidia; order Cytophagales; family Cyclobacteriaceae; genus DATCRE01. The sequence continues at coordinate 3,320 of DATCRE010000779.1, read as the reverse complement.
GGCCTGCCTGATCGAAAATAGTAAAATTACCCTCGCGCTTACTGTTCTTATAATAGCCTTGACTTATTAACTGACCGTTCTTATAAAAAGACTTAAAAGAACCATCCATTTCACCATTCACATATGTTTCTTCTATTACCAACTCGCCAGTTTCATAGTATAATTTCCAAAGTCCATTCCGAACTCCTTTAATGTACTCGCCCTCTGATATAAGAATCCCTTGCTTGTTAAACTCTTTCCAGTATCCATCCTTCCCGACATTTGTCTTTCTATTTACCTTATTAAAAAACGTGGCAAGAAGATGTCTGAACATAGTTACATTGATCCTTTAAAGGCTGGTTTCACTGGGCTCACCAGATTACAAAACTGATGCAAGTAAATAAAAAAGTCAATGCAATTGCTTTCCTTTAGGAAGGCTATCAGACTTAAGTAATATTTTAGTCAGAGTTTTTTCAAAAGCCCGCTGAAAAGGTTTAGGCTTCTCAATCATAGGGAAATGTCCCGAGCCACGAATCCATTCAATGGAATAACCAGCCTTTGCATAGCGCTCAAGTGCCACCAGGTTATAAGGCGACTGATCACTGGCTATAATATGAAGCGGTACTTTTATTTTACGAAGGCGTTTTCTTTCAATATCATAATAGGGAACCATGTTCTTTAAAATTTGTACAGCAATTTTAGGATCTGCTGATTTATAATCTTCTTCAACACGGGTAACAATTTCGGCATCGTTAATTTTGCAATTCTGTGCGGCCAGCTCCTCTACCTTAGCGTTATAGTTTGTTTCAAAGGTTCCAAGATATCGCTCAAATCCTTTTTTGAATTCAGGAGTAATATTAAAATCGATGTCTTTAAAATTATCAATACCAATAAAACCAACAATCTTTTCAGGCACACGGCGACAAACATCCAAAGCAATCTCTCCGCCAATAGAGTGACCAACAATAATAATCTTACCCAACGATTCTTTTTCAATGATATCTACAATGTCTGTGGCAAAAGCTTCGACAGTCCAGTTTTTACGATCACGCCCGGAGTTACCGTGACCGGCAAGATCAAGTGTCACCACTGTGAAGCGATTGGATAAACTTGTTACCTGGTTTGCCCAATAGGTCTGATTCAGATTCCAACCATGAATGAACAAGAGCGTTGTGTCATTCTCACCATAGACATGATAATCAATCTGTACAGGCTCATATAGACTGGTGTCGTAAGCAAAAAACTTACGAGCTTCCTCATTCCTCAATGCTTCTTCTTTTTGTGATGAACCACATGAGATTAATGCAAGAAAAGTTATTAGCAGAAGTGCATTGCGCCAGACTACCATAGTTTCAAATTATTAAACTAGTTTTTAATTCTGATATACTTCTCCATAAGCAATTGATTCTCCTCTCCTGCCCCAATGTCTTTAAGCTTTTCTATACCAGTTTGAATCAGCGTATCGCCTTTGATCTCCAGGTCAAACTCAAAATTATTTCCTTCATACTCCAGAGCAGAACAAAATTCAAGATGCTCGATGTAGTGATTTCCTGTCAGTGTGTATGGACCTCCACCTGCAACAAACAACCTGTTGGCACGTGCTGCCGAGTCGGGAGCAACATTCAGTGTGTGCTGTAAAAAAGAAAAGTGTGTGTCATTAATAATCTTTATCATCTTCGTGCCGGGCACGTCATTATGAATAACGGTGTCTTTGCGTGTGGCTGTTGATGATAGCAATAACCAGCTCCCGGTTAGCTTCGTTTTAAAAGAATCGTCTTTTGTAACTGATGGCTTACAACAAAAAAGCGATAGACAAGCAAGGAGAAGTAAAATAGTTTTTTTCAAGGTTTGGACATTTATGTGATTCATCAAAAATACAATTCTTTTGATTAACTCATTAAGGATCATATCAATCAATAAGATCTTCATCTGAAAAATTAATCTTTTTTCGTTATACTTGAATGATCTTTAAACATTAAAACTATGTCAAAAGGACAAGACAAAAAGAAAGAAAAAAAGAAGCCAGGCAAAACAACAAAAGAAAAGCAAGCTGAGAAGCGTGCTAAGAAAGCCGGTAAGTAATCTTTTAACCTTTGTTTCAAGTGATTGGAACAAAGGTTACTCTTCCTCTATAGTCACCCATACGCCTTCCGAATAAGGAAACAGCTTCTTGTCAAATTCTATGACATGCATGTTTCTAATAGTATTACATTCCAATACCAAACCTTTTTATAGATATACTTATGAAAAAATCATTCATTGGTTCAGTCATTTCATTATCCATGATCTTACTGACAATAGCTTGCCAACAGTCTGGTAAGGAATCAGCAGATACAAGTAGTAAAGATTCTGTGTTTGTACCTCATCCACAGAAAGTACCTAAGCAAGATGTGAAGACTCTTGAAATCGGAGCCTCTGCACCTGATTTCAGATTGCCTGATACCAATGGTAAATTTTATTCACTGACTGATTTCAAAGAACCGAAAGCACTTGTCATTGTATTTACCTGTAACCATTGTCCTACTGCGCAGGCTTATGAAGACCGCCTTATTCAATTTACCAATGACTATAAGTCTAAAGATGTTGCTGTTGTAGCCATTATGCCAAACAGCACAGCAGGACTCTTACCTGAAGAATGTGGATATACTGATTTGAATGATTCGTATGCTGAAATGAAAATCAGGGCCGATTATAAAAAATATAACTTTCCTTATCTATACGATGGCGATAATCAATCCATAGCTATTGCCTACGGCCCTGTGGCAACACCTCATGCTTTTGTTTTCAACAAAGAACGAAAGCTCAGCTATGTAGGTCGCCTGGATGCCACTGAAAAACCTGGAACTGCAAACGCTGAAGATCTTCGCGCTGCTGTTGATGCTGTGCTTGCTGATAAGGAAGTCGCTACACCAGTAAATAAAGCCTTCGGTTGTTCCGTGAAATGGGAATGGAAGGGAGAATATGGAAAACAAATTGAAAAAGAGTGGAATGAAAAACCTGTTACGTTGGAGAAGCTTCCTGTTGCGGGCCTTAAAGACCTTGTAAAAAATTCAGGCACTAAACTTCGTTTAATAAATATCTGGGCGACGTGGTGTGCTCCTTGTGTTGCCGAGTATCCTTCGTTAGTTGAATTACAACGCTGGTATGGTCAACGTGATTTTGAATTCGTTTCACTTTCTGCCGACAATCCTGAAAGTTTCGATAAGGCTCTTGCCTTCTTACAAAAGAAACATTCGCCCGTGAAGAATTATATTTATGATGCAACGGATAAGTATAAACTCATTGAAGCCATTGACCCAAAATGGAATGGCGCTCTTCCCTATACTCTACTCGTTGAACCC
>DATCRE010000778.1:0-4841 GCA_036569145.1 Cyclobacteriaceae bacterium | reverse complement strand
CCACCGTGATGGTTATCACACGGTATAATCTGATACATGCTTTGTTATACCTTGTAGTTTCTTTTCTGGCCATCGCTATTATATTCTTTGCGTTAGGTGCTCCGTTTGTAGCGGTGCTTGAAGTTATTGTTTATGCAGGAGCTATTGTTGTCTTAATCATATTCGTGATTATGATGCTAAACCTGAAAGCCGAAGCAGTAGACCAGGAGAGACGTTGGCTTAGCGTTGAGATTTTTATTGGCCCTGCTATTCTTTCCGTTGTTCTCCTGGGGGAACTTGGTTATTACATTTTGCTTTCAGGCACTACGGGCATTGGCATTCACCAGGTAGATGCAAGGGCTGTAGGCATGTCACTGTATGGACCGTATGTAATAGGCGTTGAGCTCAGCGGTATATTATTGATGGCAGGCATTGTGGGAGCTTATCACTTAGGTCGGCAAAAGAAAAAAGTTGTGCATCGTTTTTTAGAGAAGATTGAAGAATAAGTTTTAAGAAAACATAAATAGAAAAATGAAAGAAGTGCCTTTGGATTATGGATTGCTTCTTGCCGGAATTCTCTTCGTGCTGGGCTTGATCAGTGTGCTCATCAGGCGCAATATTATTTTCATGCTCATCTCTGTTGAGATTATGTTGAATGCTGCCGGACTTGCATTCATCGTAGCAGGATCGCGTTGGCAACAGGCAGAAGGACAAGTCATGTTTATTTTCATTCTTACCATGGCCGCTGCAGAAGTTTCTGTCGGACTGGCCTTGATATTACAGATCTATCACCAGATAAAAACATTGGATAGTGATGCAGCTAATAAAATGAAAGAATGATGAGGTAATACAAATAAAAACTTACCGCCATGAAAGAACTACTTTGGCTGATACCGATATTACCATTTGCAGGTGCCCTTATACTTATTGTAGTAGGAACAAAACTTTCAAATTCAAAAGTTGCCGTTGTTGGTGCAGGTAGTGTTGGACTTTCAGCGCTCATTACAATTCTGATCGGCATAGATTCCTTATCTTCATCATCCTATAAAGGTTTCGATCAGGTATTATGGACATGGATTGATGTTGAAAGTTTTAAGCCTGCCATTGCATTTCATCTCGATGCACTCTCTCTGATCTTTATTTTTGTAATCACCTTTGTAGGCTTCCTCATTCACATCTACTCAACAGAATTTATGGCGCAGGATGAAGGCTTCGCCCGATTCTTTGCTTACCTGAATTTATTTGTGGGCTCCATGCTCATTTTAGTTCTCGCTGATAATCTGCTGCTCATGTACCTGGGTTGGGAAGGTGTGGGCTTGTGCAGCTATCTGCTGATTGGTTTCTGGTATCAGGAGGAAAAAAATGGGTATGCTGCCCGCAAAGCATTTATAGTAACACGTGTTGGTGATACAGCTATGGCCATCGGTTTGTTCATGCTTTTTCAGATCTTCAATACATTAAACATTCAGGAGATTGCTATACAGGCACCACAAGCATGGGACGTTGGTTCACCAGTGGCCATTATGATTGCATTGTTGTTATTAGGTGGTGCAGTAGGGAAGTCAGCGCAGTTGCCATTACAAACATGGTTGCCTGATGCTATGGCTGGGCCATCACCCGTTAGTGCATTGATACATGCTGCAACCATGGTAACGGCTGGTGTATATCTTATTGCTCGCACACATATAATTTTTGAGCTGGCACCTGTGGCTCAGGTAATGGTAGGTGTAATAGGCGCACTTACATTATTACTTGCAGGATTCAGTGCACTTACACAATATGATTTGAAACGTGTGCTAGCCTATTCAACCATTAGTCAGATTGGATATATGTTTCTGGCACTTGGTGTTGGCGCGTGGTCGGCAGCTATCTTTCATTTTGTGATTCATGCATTCTTCAAAGCACTTTTGTTTTTGGGAGCTGGTGCAGTCATTATGTTGCTACATCACGAACATGATATGTTTAAGATGGGTGGTCTTCGTACAAAACTTCCTGTTATCTACTGGACATTTCTAATTGGATCAGCATCGCTTGCTGCTATACCAGTAGTAACGGCTGGCTTCTATAGTAAAGATCAAATCCTCTGGCTTGCATGGGCAGGTGAGAAAGGAAATATCTGGTTCTTCCTCGCTGCGCTGATGGGTGCATTCATCACTTCCGTCTATACATTCAGAATGGTCTTTGTTACTTTCTTTGGTCATGAGAAAACACGCGTTGGTCATACACCAGGAAAATCAATGACAATACCGTTAGTCATTCTTGCTGTATTGGCTACCGTTGGTGGTTTCATTGAATTGCCACACACCTTTGGTCATTTCACATTGTTTTCAAATTTTCTAACACCAGTGTTGTCGTCTACAGAAATAAAATCGGGAGCAGAGAGTTCGGAGTGGATTGTGCAAATAGTAGCGGCCATAGTTTCACTAAGCGGTGTCTACTTAGCTTACTTCTTCTATGTGAAACGACCGGAGCTGCCTGATAAAATTAAAAGCTTTATTCCATCGCTCTATCGACTCTGGCATTCGGGCTGGGGATTTGATGCTCTGTATAATTTTATACTCGTAAAACCTTTTGTGTTTCTGGCCGAGATCAATAAACGCGATGTAATTGATCAGATTTACGGCGCGTTGGTTTCCATTGTGAATGGCTTTAATCTCGTTCTCACGTTTACACAAAGCGGAATGATCCGCTGGTATATTATGGGTATTGTATTGGGTGCAATTGTTATACTAACCATAGGTTTATTGGTATGATACTAACATGGTTTATCATTATTCTCATTACAGGTGGTCTCTTAGCCAGAATTGCCGAGCATTGGAACTCATGGATACCCAAGTGGATTGCCTTATTGGTTTCTCTCATGGCGTTAGTGCTGGCAACATCATTGTGGATATTGAACTATGATGTACTTCAAATATCACATTCAGCATGGCTGATTACTTATATTCTTCCGTGGATTCCGCAATTTGGCATAAGCTTTCACCTGGCACTGGATGGATTAAGTTTATTAATGCTGATACTCACATACTTTCTCGGCACACTGGCTATTCTTACATCGTGGAAAGAAATTAAATACAAGGTTGGTTTTTTCTACTTGAACATTCTCTGGGTACTCGCTGGTATCACTGGTGTATTTCTCGCGATGGATTTATTCCTGTTCTATTTCTTCTGGGAAGTGATGTTGATACCGATGTTTTTTCTCATCGCTATCTGGGGACATGAGAACAGACGTTATGCTGCCTACAAGTTTTTTATTTTTACACAAGCCAGCGGACTGCTCATGCTGTTAGCAATTCTTGGTTTGTATTTTATTCACGGAAGCAGCACAGACATCTATACCTTCGACTACTTTCAATTGCTAGGCACAACGCTTTCCACATCGACAGGAAGATGGCTTATGTTGGGATTTCTCTCAGCATTCATTGTTAAACTGCCGGCAGTACCATTTCATTCGTGGTTACCCGATGCACACTCCGAAGCACCAACAGCAGGCAGTCTTATTCTTGCCGGGTTGTTATTGAAGACCGGTGCTTATGGATTGATTCGTTTTGTTATTCCGTTGTTCCCCGATGCATCAGCTGAACTCGCACCGTGGATGATGACGCTTGGTGTTATCGGAATTCTTTATGGTGCCATGCTCGCATTCGCACAAACAGATCTTAAACGTTTGGTAGCATACACCAGCGTTAGTCACATGGGTTTTATTTTACTGGGTGTATTTGCGTTCAACACATTGGCGATGCAAGGTGTGGTAATGCAAATGATTACGCACGGTATCAGCACAGGCGCTCTTTTTATTTTAGCCGGCTCAGTGTACGAACGCATTCACACGCGAGACATTATGAAGATGGGCGGATTCTGGAGTAAAGCTCCTTATATGGCAACCATAGGATTAATTTTTGCCATGGCTTCTCTTGGTTTGCCTGGTCTCGGAAATTTTGTAGCAGAATTTCTTACGTTAGTCGGTTCATGGCAAGCGGCTCCGCTTCTTACCATACTGGCAACCACGGGTCTTGTGGCTGCAACAGCATATTCACTGCGTATTGTTCAGAAAGTTTTTCTGGGCATTCATCAGCCTGGATTGATCTTGCCAGATCTTTCATATCGCGAAAGGCTTATGCTTGTTCCCATGGTGATCGTTATACTATGGCTGGGTGTGTTTCCAAAAGCTGTATTAAAGACTTCAGAGAAAGCCTGTGTTGAAGCTGAGCAGGCTGTTACACATAACTTAACATCACGCGTAATGGAAGATAAACCTATTAAAGAATCTTCTATCCATCAGAAAGGAGGAACCCATGAGTAAAGAAGATTTTCTGAGCGTCGTCCCACTTTTCATACTGACCAGCTCAGCTATATTAATTATGTTTTCTATCGCTGTAAAGCGAAGTCATAAAATAATTTATGCCATAACAGCCATATCACTATTGGCGGATTTTACTTACGTGATGCGTTATAGTTCAATTGAGAAACATGTTATTGAACCTCTCTTTATCATTGATGGATTTGGCGTTTTGTATATGGCATTGATTCTCATAACATCATTAATGGTTACCATGATGTCGTATGCATACTTTGAGCAACGTGAAGAGCGTAAAGAAGAATATTATATTTTATTGATACTGGCTACGCTTGGCGCTTGTGTGCTGGCCATCAGTAAACATTTTGTTTCACTCTTTCTTGGTCTTGAAATATTAAGCGTTGCCTTGTATGCGCTGATAGCTTATCTGCGCAAGCGCGAACGTTCAGATGAAGCAGGCATCAAGTATCTTATTATGGCAGCATTCTCATCGGCATTCCTTTTATTTGGTATGGCGTTAGTGTATGCTGTAACAGGTGCTATGGAATTTGGAAAAATTGCAGAG
>DATCRE010000777.1:0-14103 GCA_036569145.1 Cyclobacteriaceae bacterium | reverse complement strand
TCAATGGATTATACTCCTGTAACATTTACAAATTCACAATACCCGCACGTTACATCTTATGGGCACGAACTGGCGCTTAGCGTTTTGTTTGAGTCAGCTTTGCAACACATGGCAGATCGGCCCGAGGGATATGATCAATTGGCTGACGCTCCGAAAACATTTCTGAAAGAGGTACCAAATGCATGGGATGACACCAGGTTTCTAAGCGGATATCCGGGAAGAGAAGTAACTCTTGCGCGAAGAAAAGGCGAGGAATGGTATATCGGAGGTATAAATGCAGAACTTAAAGAAAAACAACAATCAATTCGTTTTGATTTTCTTCCTGAAGGAACCCAATATAAGCTTACCTTAATAACAGATGGTAACCATGATAAAGAGTTAATGTCACAATATCTGATGGTTGATAAAAATAGTACAGTGAATGTTACACTCCTGCGACGCGGTGGTTTTGCCGGATCGTTAAAACCAATTCGATAGAAGTATCATATTCTGCAGTACAATCAAGATTTTTAAAGTACCCGCGTAAGTGGGTATTTTTTTTGTTGAATATATCAGATTTTCCTACACGTCAGATCATAGAGAATTGCTATCTCTAAAGCTTCTCTTGTAATGATATAAATCTTTGCCAGCAATGCATTAAAGGTATGAGTGCCATAAATTATAAATGAAAATTTTTATATCAGTATTTATACCGAAAACCGGATTGGTAGTTATGCGCATAGATAACATTCCAATATACCATAGGTAGATAATTTGCTTTTTGTTTTTTTTGATGAGACTATTAGTATGGGTTTTTGAGACATTTAACAACGCTATAGATTATTGCCTACATTTTTGCTCCTTCCTTTTAAGTGCTTTGAATTTCGACCTTAGTTATACTTGCCGTCAGATTTTAACAAATGGTTCAATTGCTCCCCTTGAACCAAATGTAGTTGTACATACTCGATTAAATGGTAACCTGAAATGCTATGCGTCAATGGCGCTGAGTAATCCGAGAACTCGGAATGATAACGGGGTTAGCTCAATTTTGGAACGGCCTTTATCAACACTACAAAGAGCTTTAAAAACATACATTAATTTAATTTTTAGAATTTAAAATCGATTGAAGTATTTATGAAATTATTATCATTTATCAAGCAAAAAAAATTAGGAATGATAGTCTCCATTGTAGGGCTGTTACTTATTACCAATACGCTGCTGATCTATCACAACAAAAACATTATTATAAAGAACACGGCTATCATAAATAAATCGGATGAAATTGCCGGTAACGTTCATGGACTGGTGGTAGAGTTATTGCATAACCTTGAAATGGGTATACGCGGTTACGGCGTTACAAAAGATGTAGACATCCTTAATCCGGCCCTGGATGCTATAAAAGTATCAGACAGGAGATTTGATGCGATCAAAATTGCACTCGATAGCCAGCACTATGATGTGACCCAGCTTGGAGTTTTACGCAAAACATATCGTGACTATATGGATTTTGTTTTGGAGATAAAGAAGATGGTTGACCTGGACAGCATGCAGAGAGTTAAGGAAATGATGAAAGAGGATCGGGGACTACAGGTATTTCTTAAATGGCTTGAAATAGGTATAAAGATTATGGACTATGAAAAAGAGATAAAAACTGCCGCAAACATAGAGTACAAATCTGCTGTGAACAATAATTTATACCTGCAGATATTTACCCTGTTGATTGGTTTACCTACACTGGGTTATGTAGTCTACAAGATAAAAAGTGATTACCAGCAGCGCCTGTCGTTACTTACCAAACTGGAAGAAAATAATCGAAGGTATATTTTTAATCCAGGCACTGCGGTTGCAGCTACCGATGCAGAACAAGTAATCGAAAATTCTATTACAAATTTTCAGCAGGCCAGCGAGTTTATTGAAAATATTGCGGATGGTAAATATACTGCAGAATGGGCTGGACTGAACGAAACCAACGGTGAGCTTAATGAAGCAAACCTGGCCGGACGACTCACTAATATGCGTGAACAGTTAAAACAAATGAAGCGCGATGAGGAACGCAGGTTATGGACCAACGAAGGACTCACCCGGTTTTCTGAAATCGTCCGTAATCATCAGAGTGATTTGGTAGAGTTATCAAATTCGGTAATTCGCTTTCTTACACATTATTTGGACGCACAACAGGGCGGTTTGTTTGTATTGCGTGAAGAAGAAAAAGATTCATACCTGGAGCTAACAGCCTGTTATGCATTTGATCGAAAGAAATTTGTAGAGCGCAGAATAGATATTGGTGTAGGGCTAATCGGTCAGACATACCTGGAAGGAGAAACAACATTGCTTACAAAATTACCACAGGGATATACCTATATAACATCAGGTATGGGCGAAGCAACTCCCGGATGCCTGGTAATTGTTCCAATGAAATATAATGAGAAAATAGAAGCGATCATTGAAATAGCAAGCCTCGAAAAATTTGAGGATTATCAAATCGCATTTCTTGAGAAAGCCGGTGAGTTTGTAGCATCTGCATTACAAAGTGTACGCACCACAGAAAAAATGAAAGAATTACTTTTGATGTCTCAGCGACAAACAGAGGAGATGCGTGCCACGGAGGAAGAGTTGCGTCAGAATCTGGAAGAGTTACAGGCAACACAAGAGTCTATGATTCGCAAGCAGGAAGAGTTAGATAGCCTGCGGGTTGAAGGAAAATAAAACAGTGACAGAAAGCCGGGTTTGTTAAATAAATTAAATCCCTGCAAATTTATCGTAACTACATAGAGGGTATTCATGTGTACAATCTGAACTACACCAACATGGTTTATTGAAGTGAATGTTTTTTATAAAGCGCTTTATATATAGTCAGATGTTAGAGATAATACATATATACCAACACCAGGAAACATTGAAAATTAAAGTAACAAAAAGTCTACAAAATGTGATTGTTTAGTGTGCAAAGGGAATCAATCGTCTCAATTGTATTCATTATTTTATTGTTGTTTTCACGATAGTTTGTAAAAATTGTATAATTGTCCGTTTGTGACGAACCACAAGTGCTGTGTTTTGTAACAACAATAGGTGAAAGTAACAGATAACGGTGGATAATGATTTTACAAATCATTAATCCACCTTTTCTATTCAGCTGTAATTGCTAAATGAAAATATTTTAGATAGTTAAAATCAGACGAATAAATACATGAGATCACGTATACAAATATTAATTCTGGTGCTAACAATACTTTTTCTTCGAATATCATCCTATGCTCAAATCACCTTACCGAAGGTATTCGGAGACAATATGGTCTTACAAAGAGGTATCAAAATTCCGGTGTGGGGAAATTCAACTCCGGGTGCACAGATCATAGCAAAACTTGGGGATGTACAGGCAACAGCAAAAGCAAATAATGAGGGGAAATGGAGGATCGATTTTCCAATATTTCAAGCGGGGGGGGCTTATGAACTTCAGATTGCAGAATCGGGCAAGGACAATTCCAAAGTCCGTCTGAAAGGAATTCTCATTGGTGATGTTTGGCTGGCTTCAGGTCAGTCAAATATGGAATGGCAGGTGCAGCAGGCAAATGATGCGGATAAAGAAATTGCAAATGCTAATTATCCGCAAATCCGTTTTCTTGTTGTTGAACACGATAAACAAATTAAACCTCAAACCGATATTCATGCTGGTAAATGGAAAGTTTGTGATTCTGCCAATGTAAAGGAGTGGTCGGCGGTTGCTTACTACTTTGCCCGTAAAATTCATATTGATGAGAAAGTTCCGATTGGAATTATTCAAAGTACCTGGGGTGGAACACCAGTGGAGGCCTGGACAAGCCGCGACATGTTGCTTACATCGCCTATTACCAGAGCAAAAACGCTTAGTAATGATACTATTAGTTTAGATAAAGAAGATTTTTTAGCCGACAGCCTGAACTGGGTACGCATTTGGAATATCATTTATAATCCTCAGAATAACACAGATAAAATTATTACAGCCATTGACTATAATGATGCCGGTTGGACATCTGTTGAAATGCCAAAGTTGATAAAAGATTTTGGAATTGGTTATTATGAGGGAATAGTTTGGCTAAGGAAAAAAATTACATTACCTGATTCATTTAATGAAAAAGATTTAACCATTAACCTGGGCCATCCAGAGATGAACTATTCACTGTATTTCAACGGACAGGAGATTTGTAAGAATATTTGGAATGCCAATGCCACTCATACCTATACTTTACCGGCACGTTTGGTGCAGCATGGCGAAAATACCATTGCTATCAGACTAGCGGCGCTATGGGGTGGTGGTGGTTTAAATCTTCCTGCAGAAGACCTATACATTACCAATGGTGCTTCTAAAATTTCTTTAGCAGGCAAATGGTTGTATACGAAAGATCTTGAACCCGCTTTTCCGAAAATACTTAACTATCAATATTATCCAACAGTACTTTTTAATGCAATGATTCATCCGGTGATTCCTTATGGTATCAAAGGATTTATATGGTATCAGGGCGAAGCGAATGCTCAGGCAGCTTACAACTACAGAAAATTATTTCCCATGTTAATCACAGACTGGCGGAAACGGTGGCAGCAGGGAAATCTTCCGTTCTTGTTTGTTCAGTTGGCCAATTACATGAAAACAAAACCACTTCCATCTGAAAGCGAGTGGGCAGAATTGAGAGAAGCGCAAACACTCACACTTTCACAGCCCAATACAGGTATGGCCTGTATCATAGATATCGGAGAAGCGAACGATATCCACCCGAAAAATAAACAAGAAGTGGGGCGCCGCCTGGCTTTAATTGCTAATAAGCTTGCATATAGACAAAACGTTATTGCATACGGGCCAACATATAAGAATTATAAAAAAGAAGGCAATCGCATCCGCATCAGTTTTACAAACACAGGCTCAGGTCTTTCCACAAAAGATGGAAAGGAAGTAACGGGATTCGCGATAGCTGGTAAAGACAAACAGTTTTATTGGGCAAAAGCAATTATTGAAGGAAATGAAATTATCGTCTATTCTGATAAAGTTGCAGGGCCTGTAGCCGTGCGATATGCCTGGGCAGATAACCCAGAATGCAATCTTATAAATTCAGAACATTTACCTGCCATCCCTTTTAGAACAGATGAATGGAAGGGGATTACCGAAAAATAATCCAGAGCGTGGTTAATCATATGCATGAGAAGTTTCAAGTGGTCGATTTACCAATTTAGAAAACGATGTAGTGTGGCATCTAACAATTGTTCACCTAATTATCTACCTTGCTTGTACCACTAGTAATCAGCAAATAAGTATCTAGCATCAATTGAATTTGTAAATATGGTGCTCAGTTTATTTCTCTTAGGCTTATTAAATGTATTCTTAGGTGTTGTTTGGAATTCTTCCCGTTTAAAAAAAACGGGAGCATACTCTGGTAAATATTCAATCATTTGTCTTATTGGTGTAGTAGAGATTTTAATCTCATTGTTTGTCAATTAAGTTGTCAATGAATGTTGTGTAAGAACAGCACCCGACAAAAATGATGAATCAAGGGAAGAGGTGTTCTTACCGAGGCGCAAGTTCATAACTATTAATTTACCTTCGACCATAATTTTACTCGTAATGCGTCATAAAGTGGTGCATTCCGAATTAAGCCTGTTAAAGCTGAATCGTATGATAAAATTTTTCAGGCAAGAGTTTTTTCTTTAAGCAGATGCATACAAGTTGAATGTATCGTATTATCAATCTCTCATATTCGGTTGTTTTATTGGTATTTCTTGTTCTAGACCTTAGCTATTGAGTGTCTGATTTCCGGCTAATATCAATTGATGTCAAAGCTTTCTATCTCTATCGCCAGAAGTTACGGCACTAATTGAATGATTATGGTGGGCACTATAGGTTCTAAAACGAACATGAATGGAAGGAGTAAGCTCTTTACCACTGGCGGAGCGGACAATTATATATAACCTCTAATTCCCTCACATTGAATGGAAAAATATACCATTCGTAACGCTTTTTCACCGTCAGAATAGACATCAATTTTATATGTACTTTTCGCAAAGGGTATAAATGATGTACATATTAGAGACTTCTTGTCCTATGCCTAGACTTCTTAGGGGTGTCATTTAGACTAATCAATACCCTCCACAGTCTCCATTCTGCATAATTTTACTGCAAACGATTACAGGATTGAGCAATCAGAAATCGATACAGGGTTTCGTTTTGGTCAACGCGTAATCTGAGTGAACACCTAAACCCAATTAAATTATGATGAAGAACCTTTACAGATTTTTAGGTATTTCTGTATTGATCCTGGTGAGTAGTATGAAAATACTCGCTCAGCACGGAACAATAACAGGAAAAATAACTGACGCATCCGGGGTAGCATTACCTGGTGTAAGTGTAGTTATTAAAGGCACCACAATAGGAACAGTAACAGACAGTGACGGCGCATTCAGTATTACCGCCAGTCCTAGCAATGTGCTGACCTTTTCGTTTATCGGTTTCGTACAACAGGAAATCACCGTGGGACAACAAACAACTATTAATGTTGCCATGAAGGAGGATTTACAAACTCTTGAAGAAGTAGTCGTAATTGGTTATGGCGAAGTAAAAAGAGGAGATGTTACAGGAGCCATATCTTCTGTTAAAGGTGATGATTTAAAAAGGACGAATGTTACCACACTGGAGCAGGCGTTACAGGGCAGAATACCAGGCATGGTGGTACAGCAAGTCTCAGGTCAGCCAGGCGGTGGTGTTTCTGTTCAGATTCGAGGAATAACTTCTTTAACGGGTGGTTCTCCATTATATGTTATAGATGGTGTAAGAGTTATTGTTACGGGTACCACAGATGGCGGCATGAATCCTTTAGCCGGTATTAATGCTACAGAAATTGAGTCTATTGATGTATTAAAGGATGCTTCTGCCACAGCAATTTATGGAAATCAGGCAACCAATGGTGTTGTTATAATTACAACCAAAAGAGGAAAGCAACAAGCTCCTACAGTTTCCTATCAGGGGTACACAGGGTTTCAACGACTACCACAAAGACTTCCTGTTATGAATTTGCGTGAACACGCAGAATTCTTAAACGCACGAGCGGCAGATCCGAGCTGGAATTTTGATGCCAGGCCCGAGTTTGCGAATCCACAGTATTTAGGAAACGGAACTGACTGGCAGGGAGCGCTATTCAGAACATCGCGTGTAACCGAACATTCAATTTCTTTGGCTGGCGGAGATGACAAGACCCGTTACTATTTATCTGGAACGTACTATCAAAATGATGGTATTGCTTTTGGATCTAAGCTTGACAGAACGTCTATCCGTTTAAACCTCGACAATCAAACAACCAAATGGTTGAAAATCGGTACAAGTATTCAACTTGTAAACGTTAATGACAAGGTTAGCGCCACATCTTCCAATTTAATTTCGAAGGCGCTCTCCATGACCCCTGATATTGCTGTACAAAATTCTGATGGCTCATGGGGAGGGGCACATAATGACAATGCCTGGGTACCAAAAACAGCAAACCCTTTTGCTTTAGCAAAAATTAACAAGGATCTGACTAACCGTAAGCAAATCTTTGCTAATGCCTTTTTCGAAGTTAACCTTTTAAAAGGTCTGGTCTTCAAAAATGTTATCGGAGGAAATTTTTCCGTAGAGAACAGGGAAAGGTTTAATCCATCT
This sequence comes from Cyclobacteriaceae bacterium, assembly GCA_036569145.1. Taxonomy (GTDB): domain Bacteria; phylum Bacteroidota; class Bacteroidia; order Cytophagales; family Cyclobacteriaceae; genus DATCRE01. The sequence continues at coordinate 6,470 of DATCRE010000777.1, read as the reverse complement.
TTCGTAATGGGCACGCTTGTCAATGGTGTAAGTGATGCTACTGCTGATTATAGGGACCTTAGCCACACGGAAATGAGTACTACACTTACCTATTACCATACGTTTGCAGATAAGTATAAATTGACTGCCATGGGTGCGCATGAGTGGCAATTAGACAGGTCGAGATCCATATCTGCCTATCGCAAGGATTTTCCCACAAACACTGTTCAAACCGTTGGAGGAGGTGATCCATCAACGGCAACAAACGATGGATCAAAAGGTCACAGCTCAGTGGAATCATATTTTGGCCGTTTGGATTTTGGCTATAATGACCGATATCAATTCACTGGAAATGCCCGGTATGATGGTGATTCAAGATACGCTGTACAAAATCGTTGGATTTTGTCCTATTCCGGTGTTTTAGCATGGAAGCTAAATAACGAGGCTTTTTTTAGTAGCCTAAACAATATTAATGAATTAAAACTACGGGTAAGTTCGGGATTGACCAATAGGGCAGGTGGTAGACAGTTTGCATACGCGAGTACGCTTAATCCTATATCAACAGGTCTTGGTGGCGGAGGCGTGGCTATGGTGAATACTGATATTGGAAACCCTGGTTTAAAGTGGGAACAAACTCACTATAACAATATTGGCCTCGATGGAGCTTTCCTTAATTCACGCATAAGTTTTTCAGTCGATTTTTATCAGCGCAAGACTAATCAACTTGCTATGCAAATTTCATTACCATTGTATTCAGGAACAACTACTCAATCCTGGCCTCCTGGTCCAATGAACGCGCCCTGGGTAAATATAGGTGCCATGGATAACAAAGGATATGATTTTAGAATAAGTTCTGACAATGTTCAGGGTAAAGCCTTTACATGGAGAACAGATCTTAATGTATCACACAACAAAAATAAAATCGTTAGGTTAAATGCTGAAGGTGCTTCAATTTCAAATACATATAACAGAACTGTTGCAGGAAGATCAATTGGAGAATTTTACGGGTATGTGTCAGAAGGTGTTTTTGCAACACCAACTGATTTTCTAGGTGATGCTGACAAGGGTATTGCTCCACATGCAAGACCGGTGAGAAATGGTGATCCTATTCCTATTGGTCCTGCCTATGGTAGTATCTGGTATGGTGACCGTAAATTTAAAGATTTAAATGGAGATGGAATTATTGATGAGCGGGATCAGAAATTTCTGGGATCGCCAATTCCCAAAATTCAATTAGGGTTAAACAATACTTTTACGTATAAGAATTTTGATTTAAATATATTTTTCACTGCCACCATTGGTAACAAAGTATATAACGCAACGCGTCAAATCCACGAAGACCCACAGGGAAATTCTGCGTACTTTAAAAACTTAAGTAACTATGCCAAACTTGCTTTAGTTGACCCTAACGGATCAGCTTCAGATGTCAACAATGTATATGTAACCAACCCTAATACCAACATAACCGGGTTAAGGAATGATCAAACAAATGGAAACCAGCGCGTAAACAACCAATACGTTGAGGATGCTTCATTTGTAAAGTGTAAAAATGTTTCTTTAGGTTATACCGTCCCTGGTATTCTGACACAAAAAATGCACTTGAAAACTTTAAAGGTATATGCGAGTGCAACAAACGTGTTTAGGATAACGCATTATTCAGGTATGGATCCTGAAATTGGATCATGGGATCCGACGAACGCAGGTATTGATAACGGCTATTATCCACAGCCAAGAATAGTCACATTTGGTTTAAACTTATCATTCTAAGAAACTATGAAAACAAAATCTAAAATAATCTATTTAGCGCTTGCTATTTCTGGTTTTTTAATGTCGTGCTCTGATTCATTCTTAGATCGCCCTTCATTGTCATCAGTCACGAGCGATAATTTTTATAAAACTGCTGACGATCTGAAGAAGGCAACTGCCGCGTTATACAGTGGTAATATATGGGGGGCATGGTCTTCCGAATGTTATTTGCCAATAGGTGAAGTGTTGAGTGGTAACATGGTACTTGGATATAACCCGGGTGCGGTTGAACTCAATACCTTTTCGATGACAGGTTATAACGTCAATTTGATCACAGAATGGAGATCGATGTACAATTTAATTGCACATGCCAACACTACTATCCATGCAATAGAAGAACGAGCGGCAAGCGATATTCCGAAAGAGTATGTCTACGCTACACTTGCGGAGGCAAAGTTTATGCGCGCCTATGCTTACTTTACTCTGGCAAGGCTGTGGGGAGAGGTTCCAATCATTGAAGACAACAGAGAATTATTTGACCATCCGTTGGTTTACAGGAATAAAGAGGCTGACGTATATAAATTTATTGCCAATGACCTGACGTTTGCACGGAAAAATTTACCGATAACCGGCGGTACGTGGGAGAAGGGCAGAGTTACTACATGGTCCGCCCAGGGATTGTTATCAAAAGTATATTTAACATGGGCTGGTGTGAATCGGAGCGGTACTCGCGATCAGGCACTCCTTGACAGCGCTAAACTATATGCAGGCAATGTTTGTGAGAGTGATCTATCATTGTTGGACAATTATGCGGACGTTTTCGAGTATGGAAATAGAGATAATGAAGAGTCCTTGTTTGCACTTCAATGGGCAACGAATGGTGGCGGCTGGTACGGTGGTAACATGCTTCAGCTTTTCAGCAATGCTTTAATAATAAATGGTGGTGGCGGATATTTTGGTATTGAGGTCACTTACGATATGTATCTTCAATACACTGACAATGACTTGAGGCGCAAGGCTACGTTTATGTATCGGGATGAAGAGTACCCTGAATTAAATACGAATTTGGGTGGTCTTAAATTTACTGGCAATAGTGGCTTGAAGAAGCATATTATAGGTAACGAGAAGGACCTTGGTTTGCCTAAAATGACCAATACTTCGTCACCGGAGCACACTATATTGTTACGACTTGCCGACATCTATTTGATTTATGTGGAAGCTGCTTTGGGAAATAATGGAACAACCACCGATGGAAAAGCGCTTACATACTTTAATAAAATAAGATCCAGGGCAGGTCTTGGTCCGGTTGACGGCGGCGACATTGATAGCGAGGAATTACGCATAGAAAGAAGACTTGAGCTAGCTGCTGAAGGTGAATACTGGTTTGACCTTGTCAGACTTTCAGATTATAATATGCCACGCGCTTTGTACCTTCTTGAAGGTACCCCCGATAGCCAAGGTAACATAGTTAGCCGTAATAAAATCGAAATTGATGCTAATACTGGTGTCGTGACCCCAGGAGCTTCTTATGGTGTAATTACAGCGCCAACCGACAAATCGTTTAAGTTTGTTATACCATCTTCTGAGGCAACTGCCAATCCGTATTTGTTAGAACCTGCGGTACCTTACTCATTCTAAAAAATAAAAGAAATGAAAAAAATAATACAAAATCGAATTTTGCAGCTTTGCTGTATTCTGGTGACACTGCTGTTGATAGCGTGCGAAAACGATGATATGAATAAGCCGGTAATCACGGGCGTTCGAAATTATGCTCCTAGTCCCAATGATTCTGTTTTGCAAAGTCTTCAGCCAGGCCAGTGGGTAACATTGGTTGGGCATAATTTAACTGAGGCTACACAGATTATTATTAGTGGCGTACCTGTCCCCTTTAATAAGAGTTTGTTTTCAGATACCTACGCGGTGGTTCAGGTTCCTGCAATCATACCATTTCCAGTAATACCCGCTGACAAACTGAATACAATACAGTATTTTACTAAAGGAGGGTCAACAACTTTCTCCTTTGAGATAACGGTACCGGCTCCAACCATCACCGCTATTTCAAATGAAAATGCCAATGCAGGTGACATGGTCAGCATCTTAGGCACTAATTTATTTTTGCTTACTAAACTTTCGTATGCCGGTATTGAGATTACAGAATATACAACATCCAATGACGGAACTACTGTGAGCTTTATTTTACCAGAGCTAAACGGAAGTGGACCTGTAGTGGTAGAAAACAAATCTGGCGCATACACCACCTTGTATAATGTCAATGATCCCACAGGTATGCTATGCAACTTCGACGATGTAAATACATTAAGCTGGGGCCCTAGTGTATCCAATAGCAGTACTACCTTTCCAAGCAACAGAGGCAACTATGCAATTTTAAGAAATAATGGATTAAGTGCTAACAATTCTAGTTGGTGGGAAGGGGACAGAGGTCTTAATACCAACGGAGTTCAGTGGGTTCCTGTAGACAGTTTGAATGTTCCGGTAGACGAATATGCGGTTAAGTTTGAAATCAATGTTCCTGGGAAATGGAACGGGACTTCCTTGTACATTTTAAAAGATTACAATTGGAATTACCTGGCACGCTTTGAACCCTGGGACCTTGGCAATGGTAAAACTACTGTGGTTTCTACAAATGGTTATTGGGTCACGGTAACTATTCCCTTTACACTATTCCGTAAGAATAATGGAAAAGGTACAGTGCCACCCGCTGGTTTGAAAGATGTATTAGGAGATAGTGGTAGTGGAAGTTTCCATATATATACGATCAACGATTCGTCTGCACCGACTACTACTGCTTTTAACATAGCAATTGATAACATAAGAGTTGTAAAAATCAAATAGCCTTTATTGCAATCAAAAAGAGATCTGCGGTGGGAGCCATTCACCGCAGGTCTGTTTTGTTTCGTGAGATCCCTATATCCCTAGAGACTGTGCCAGCGCTGATTGCCGCAAAATAGAAACATTATCATAAGTATTGAAGTATTGAACAGCGTTATTATGAAGTGAAGATCAGCATACAATTTGATGCCTTAAACGAAGGCGCAAAAAAGCTCCTCGAGAAATTGCTCACGAAACATTAATCAAGATGAAGATGAAGAAGATGAAGATGAAGATGAATTATTTTTTTAAACTTTTAGTACTGTTTACTGCAGTGTTTTTTTTCTCGTGTAAAAAAGAGAAAAGTGAACCTGAACTGTCTGTTTCACCAACAACACTTTCCTTTTTGAAAGAAGGAGGCACATCAGGAATAACGGTAGCCAGTAATGATAGCTGGACTATTAGCAATCCTGCTTCTGAATGGCTGGAGTTAAGCCAGACTAATGGCAACAGCGGCAGCGCCACCATTCAAATAGTTGCAGCTCCTAATACTACAAGCATCGTACGTTCTGCAACATTGGTCATCAATTCACATAATGGTCAATCCAGGCGCGTAGCGGTTTCACAAGAAAGAACAGTTCCTGCAATATATCCAAACTACAACACGTCTCCTAAAGATCCGGATGCCACCGGCATGAGCAGCACCGCTGTTGAACTGGCTGGTAAAATGACGTTAGGATGGAATATCGGAAACACGTTTGAAGCACCCGGTGGTGAAAGCGGGTGGGGTAGCCCTAAAATAACGGAAGACTACGTGAAGTTTGTGAAGGCAACTGGTTTTAATGCCATTCGCATTCCATGTGCGTGGAATTGGTATCACGTCGATAACAAAGCAACAGCGCATATCGATCAAGCCTGGATGGACAGAGTTAAGGAAGTTGTTGGATATTGCGTAAACAATGATCTGTATGTATTACTCAACATCCATTGGGATGGCGGCTGGTTGGAAAACAATATCTCCAAAATCCCCCAGGCAAAAAAAGATTCTATTAACGCCAAGCAAAAGGCGCTTTGGGAACAAATTGCCACCAATATGCGTGACTTCGACGAACATCTGATGTTTGCCAGTGCGAATGAACCTAACGCTCCTGACGCGGAGGCAATGGCAGTGCTCGCATCATATCACCAGACATTCGTTAATGCTGTTCGTTCTACGGGAGGAAGAAACAGCTACCGCACGCTTGTTGTTCAAGGGCCACAAACATCCATGACATTGACTCCCGATCTGATGACCACACTTCCGACTGACCCTACGGCCAATCGCCTGATGGTGGAAGTACATAACTACACCCCTTCAACGTTTTGTTTCCTGGGTGAAGATGCAAGCTGGGGTAAGATGGCTTACTACTGGGGTAAAGATCATCAATCTACGATCGAGCCAGATCGAAACTTTACTGGTACCTGGGGAGATGAGAATGCAGTGGCTCAGGGTTTTGACATGATGAAACAAAAGTTTGTTGATAAAGGCATTCCGGTGCTGATAGGTGAATATGGGGCATACAGGAGAGACAACAACCAATACGTTCCCAAGGATTTACCTACGCATCACGACGCCGTTGATTTCTGGATAACCTTTTGTACCCAGCAAGCAAGGACACGTGGTATGGTTCCGTTCTGGTGGGATACTGGCGGAGCATTGGATCGGACAAACCTGACAGTCAAAGATCAACGCACTATCGATGCTCTTATCGCAGGTAGTAAATAAGAACAGCTACCAGCATCAATTCAATGTAGAATTTTATTCTAAATAGATTTCTCTTCTTCAGGATCGTGAACTTTGTACTTTCATTCAGAAAACAAAGTTCACGATTCCTGCATTAGATACAGACACATGTCGGTTAGGTAATTTTGTTTTA
>DATCRE010000776.1:0-2334 GCA_036569145.1 Cyclobacteriaceae bacterium | reverse complement strand
ACGATCAAAAGAATAAAAACACGAACAATCATTCCTTGCCTACGGGATTCCATTTATCATTACCTTTTAAAATCTCATTTGCTGAATAATGCTTTGCCTCTTTCTGCGTGAGCTGATGCGACCATGCCACTCGCTTTGCTGTTTTAGCTCCTTCACCTTTTGAATTATACTCAGCATAGAATGTAGTTTTCTCAGCTTCAGTCTTATTCCAGTTGTGCCATCCTTCACTTAGAATATGAGAACCTAATTCACAATTAACAAAAACTGTTTTAGCATAAATCCGCCAGGGTCTTCCCAAATATACCTTCGTAACACCTGCCAACGCTTCGAGCCTACAGTTTATAAAAACATAACCATAAATAGTATGTTGAGTTGTGGATGCCGCTGTGATGTACGAATCTTTTTTACTGAGGATAGAGCAGTTTTCGAAAACAGAAGTTGCAGCGCCGAAAATAAAATCGGTAGTGCCTTCGATGTAACAATTTAAAAAATATTGTCTGCTGTTTTCGCGAGCGGCGTAAATGGTATCCTGGTTACCGATAAAACGACAATGTCTGAATACACAACGGTCTGCCTCTACATGAAGTGCAACTGCCTGGCCAACGGGGCCAGCAGTATTTTCAAAAGTGATGTTCTCTGCATAAAAATCATCACCGGCAACTTTTACTGTATACGACGTAAATGTATTGATAGCACCTTTACCTGAATAATCATCAAATGAAATAATCGTTGTTAATGCATCTTCTCCCAACAATGAAATTTTAGTTGTCCAGGAATGCACTTCTATCTTCTCCTTGTAGACTCCGGGCTTTAATGTAATTGTAATTCGTTCGTCGGGAAATGCTTTGCAGGCGTCTATGGTTTCCTGAATTGTTTTGAAGTCTCCACTACCATCCTGCGCAACAATGTATTTTGTTTTATAACTCACTTGTTGCGCCACAGTAAGGTGAGTGCAAATTGTCAATAAAGCAATCAACCATTTCATTACTTTCTTATTTCGATTTGATTGTAACCCAATTACCATTTCTAAAATCATCTGGCCTCACCTTAAATCCCTCTCCAAAGGAGAGGGATTTAAGCCCTTCTCCTTTGGAGAAGGATTGGGGATGAGGCCCATGCACTCTTCTTTAAACACATTATCTAAAAAGTTTGTAATATATTCTATCGTAGGATTGAACCATGGATGAAAAAGCCAGAACGAATGAGGCGATGCTTTTAGATTCTGCACTTCGTTATAGATGCCAAAGCTATTAAGCTCATCAACCATTTGTTTACAGCCTGCATGAAAGCGTGTCTGAGAACTGTTAATAAATAAAAACGGTGGAGATTGTTTATTCACCCAATGCAATGCAGATGCTTCTTTCCACCTCTCCATGTTGTTCTCATAAAATCCTTCGAGCCAAAATACATCTGCACTATTTTCAGTTCGCTTCACAGCCAGGTTCTCAGAATCGGTAAAATCAAGCAAGCCATCTATGTCAACAACCGCTTGTACACTGCTGGAAAAATCAAGATTACATTGAGTGCCTTCGAATTTTTGATTTTCATTTGTTGCAGCTATCAATGAAGCCAACTGTCCACCGGCAGAGCTTCCGCCAATGGCAATACGCTTTTCATCGATGTGATATTCATGAGCATGAGCGCGCATCCAGCGAATAGCTGCTTTCAGATCGTAAACAGCGGCAGGATATTTCGCTTCTAACGAAAGTCTGTATTCAACCGAGACAACAACAAATCCTTTGGCAGCGAGTGCTTGTGCCATAGGCGTGTTTAATGTTTTGTTGCCAGCACGCCACCCTCCTCCATGCACTAATAACAATGCAGGATATATTTTCTTTTCTTCTCTTGGAATAAATATATCGACTCTAAGATTTCGATTACCAAAAGGAGTATCATGAAGCGTGAGATAAACCACATTCTCCTTTTCAAGAACTGACTCTGATGATTTCGGTATAACCGGCGTGATGTCAGGATATGTCTTGATTAATTTTTGATAGGTACTCCAAACAGTATAGGAAGTATCAACCGGTATTTCGCGATTGGCATTTTGAGCATACGTTATAGAGATCGAAAGACCAATTAAAAAAAGACACCCCAGATACGTTTTAATGTTAAGCAGCATCCTGATAATTTTCCATTCCTGTTATTATATCACTCTACACAAGTTACTAATGCCTGATAAACTTTAAAACACCGTTTTCATGCTGAGAAGTAAAAGTAGTAAAGTACATTCCCGGCGCAAGCTTTGATACATCGAGGTAAGCTTCATGAGAAGAATTAGCAATATTCAATTCCATAACTTTTTCTCCTGTCATTGTAAAAACAGACAGAACA
>DATCRE010000775.1:0-3618 GCA_036569145.1 Cyclobacteriaceae bacterium | reverse complement strand
TCATTTAATATAGCAAGGCCCTGAATATTCATAGCGAGCTCTCCCTGATCATATCGCTTCCAGTTATTGTAGTCTAACAGGTTTGTGTTTATGTTACCTGCTATTATACCTTTTTCTGTTCCCAGAAAAACACTATCATCTTTGAATGTGGAAGCCGTAATTTTCAATTCACTTCCATTCGATCCGAGGTCGCGCCAGGTTTCTTTTACTTCAAGCGCATTTAAATCAAATACAACTAAACCAAAATCAGTTGAGAGATATGCATAGCCGGCACGTGTAGTAATGTGATTTATTCTCTTCGATGCATTGATGCTTGTTGAATTTGCCAACCTGTTGAAATTGTCAATATGATTGTTCGTAATTAAATCAATATTACCATCGTCGTATCCAATAATTACTTTGCCTGTTGTCTTATCATAATTTATATAAGATATGTCTGCACCGCTGAGCCCATCTAATCGTGAAAAGCTGGTAATACTGTTATCCGATTTATCCAACATCATTATTCCATTCTCTGTAGCTCCGAAAACTTTAGTATCGGCTACTGCTATACTTGTAATGTTGTTATACGATATATGGACACGCCAAGTGCCAATAGGTATTTCTGTTTGAGCAGACAGGTCTGTAAGATGAAATGACAACCAGAGGGTAATTACTGCACGATACACATCTGGTATTTTCACGATGCTCCATTTTTTCAATGATGCGTTTGCTGGTAATTTCATTGCGCATTTTTTCCTTTCATGCCTTCATAAAAAGCTTTCCGGCTTCTCGCTTCGTATTCCTTTTTCTCACCGAGCATTACTTTCTGATTATTATCTATTAACCTATATGAGAAGGAAGCCAGTTCGCCAGTCTGTGCACAGATAGCATGAACTTTTGTAACAAACTCAGCAACGGCCAGCAAGTAGGGCATGGGACCAAATGGTTTTCCTTCATAATCCATATCTAAACCAGCTATAATAATTCGCTTACCTGAATTGGCCAGGGTATTACATACATCAACGATGGCGTCGTCAAAAAATTGGGCTTCGTCTATGCCTACTACTTCACAATCGCCAGCCAGTAAAAGAATGTCGCTGGCAAAATTTACCGGCGTTGAACGGATAGCATTTTCATTATGCGAAACAATCTGCTCCTGGTGATAGCGGGTATCAGTCACAGGCTTGAATATTTCTACTTTCTGTTTGGCAATGATGGCACGGTTTAGTCTACGGATCAACTCTTCCGTTTTACCGGAAAACATGCATCCGCTGATGACTTCAATCCATCCGCTTCGTTCTTTACGTTGGCTGGCACCAAAATGAGGCTCAATAAACATTATGCAATTTAACAGTCGGCGGTTAATAGTCCATAGTCTCGCCTTTATCCAATTGTATTGTCCATCCTTGCAAGACATTGGTTCTCACTGAAAAATCCATGAACTAACCTCATAGACTGTGCACATAACGCAATAACCATTAACTTTATGTCCGTCAATTAATTTGAGTTATCCGAAATAAAAAATCATGGACGAAAAAATCAGTTTAGAGGCGATATCCTTATATGCAGATGCCTATTCAGAAAAAGTGTTGAAGGGGTTTTTTAGTTCAAAAGAGAAAATTAACGGGCAGGAGATTCTGGCCCTTTGCAATGTGCAGCAGATTAATCTTTTCATTGTAAGAGAACTCTTCAGATCATGGAAAGAAGAAACCCGTAAACTGAAAAGTTCATACTTTGATTACGAACACCCCGATGTAAAAGAAGCACTTGAAAATTTCATGGGTGTGCTGTCTCGTAATATCTCCATCGGCCAGGCTTATTTCAGTCCTCTTCTTAAGAAATCAGTTAGTCAAACACTGATGGTGATTTTTGATCCGTATGATTTCTTCTCCATGTTAATGACGGGTAAAAACAATAAACTTGATGTAGCTACTTTTCGTGAGGAGATCAAATATCTTAAAGTTAATAAGGCACCCCTTGAACGTTTGCTCGAACGCCTTGAAGAAAAGAAAATAGAAGAGATCAGTGGCAATGAGGCTTTTTCTTATCTCGATCAGATTCTGGAAGAAGTAAACTTTACACCGGAAGATGTAGATGATTACATAGAGAAGTTCTCTTCTGTATTGCCATTAGATCCGGCTCAATTCTATGTAACAAAAACACCAGAGACTTTTGTTGTAGCGCCAACGCCGGTTCAGGTACAAGAAGTAAAGAAGCCGGAACCACCTCCTACACCTCGTGTTAATCAACCCAAGGCCAACGTAGTAGCTCAACATGTACAGCAAGTCTCAACAAGTCTGAATGATAAATTGGGGAATGCACCGCGTGCGTCTATGATTGATAATCTTCAGAAGATCATTCGCATAAAGGATAGCCTTACCATCAATCAGAAATTCATGTTTACCAAAGTCTTATTTCACGGCGACTTTGAATTGTTCAGCAAAGCTATTGATGATCTCGACAGACAGGATAACATAAAAGGAGCGATGCGTTATTTGGAAGATAACTATGGCGACTGGGATCAGGAGAGCGAAGAGTTCCATGAATTTATGGAACTGGTGGAGAGAAGATTTAGCTGATACAGATTCGAATGAAATTCCTGTCTCGAAAGAATTCACTTAAAAGTTTGCTGTTGAATATTCTAGTGATTCTTGGTTTATTCTCTCTGCTGTCTTTTGTTTTCTTTTACGAATACCTTCCCTATGCAACTCATAAAAATCAGATTATTACAGTTCCTGATATAAAAGGACAAGGCTTGGATCAAGCTATAAACTATTTAAAGGATCATGATCTTAGGATAGAAGTTTCTGTTGATTCGGGGTATAACCTTCTTGCAGAACCACTCACTGTTTTGGATCAATATCCTCATGCACTATCGAAAGTTAAAGTTAATCGAGCTATAACTGTAAAGTTGAATGCAAGAATTGCACCTTTGATAACCTTTCCTGACTTAACGGGTTCGACTCCTGAACTGGCAAAGAAGCAACTTTCAGATTTAGGAATCAGAATTGGCAAACTTTCTTACGAACCTGATATTGCAATCAACTCTATACTCTCAGCTCATATTAATAATCGTGAAATTCATGCTGGCGAGAAAGTACGAATGGGCAGCCTCGTGAATTTAACGGTTGGAATGGATTCAACTTCTCTGAACTAAATGAAAACGAAATCCATCATTCTTGGCGCGTTACTCTTTTCATGGTTTTTGATTCATTCTATAATCATTACAGTTGATGGCCTTAATGACGATGTTCATCATGCTGACTATGTCCTGATTCTTGGAAACACTGTAAATCCCGATGGCACTCTTTCGGCCAGACTAAAAGCGCGCGTTGATAAAGGTCTTCAGTTATTCAACGATTCGTTAGCTGATACAATTATTGTAAGCGGTGGTCTTGGTGTGGAAGGACATTATGAAGCCAGGAAGATGAAGCAATATCTTATTGACAGCGGTGTTGAGGAGAAGCATATTATTGTTGATGATCTTGGTATTAATACAGTTGCGTCAGCCAGAAATTTTGTGAAGATCACGAATGGGAATGATAAGAATTCAGTAGTTGTAGTATCACAGTTCTTTCATATTACCCGCACAAAATATATTCTTAGAAAACTTGGTGTGGAGAATGTTTACGGTGC
>DATCRE010000774.1:0-7368 GCA_036569145.1 Cyclobacteriaceae bacterium | reverse complement strand
GTCCCATAAGTCTTCGTAGTTAGGTATTCTTCCTACAGCTACAAGCGCCTTTTCTACATTAAAGATTTCTTTTCCACCATCATCATATTCAAGCTCATATTCTACCCGTTCGTGCTTAATCTCCATACGAATAAGTCTTGATTTACGGTGAATCAACACGCCGCTGTTCTCCATGTTACGTTCAATAACCTTCACAACGTCTTCATCTTCAAAAGGAAGAATGCGATCGCCTTTATCAATTAAATGCACTTTGGTTTTTCCAAAGCCCGAAAAAATTGTAGCATATTCACAACCAATAACCCCTGCACCGACAATAACCATACTTTCTGGAAAATCTTCCATATCTTCTATGCCTTCACTTGTCATCACTATTTTCTCATCAATTGGCAACTCTGACAGATAGCGAGGTCTGCTACCTGTGGCAAGAATGATATGTTCTGTTTGAACAACTTCCTTATGAAATCCATTGATAATCTCTACCTGGTTTGGAGAAAGCAGCTTAGCTTCACCCTTTTTAAAAATAAGCAGATCAGAATGATTGGATGAGCTGAGCAGCTGCATGTGATCTTCGAGCATCGACTTACGTTCTTCAACAGCTCGCATAACCTCCGCCTGTATTTCCTTGTAGTTAATGCTTGGTTCTTGCAAATTAAACCGCTTCAGATTTTTACGAAAAGATGCCGTCTCGCGCGATAGCTCCCACCATGTTTTAGAAGATAAAGCGCCATTTGTTACTCCTGCACCACCTACCCTGTTTCGCTCTATCAATAATGTTTTCTTTCTAAAATCGATAGCACGCATGGCCGCAGCATATCCTGATGGGCCAGCGCCTATAACTACAAGGTCAAATTTTTCCATAGACTAAAACCAATTATAATAACGATTTACGATTTTTTTGTATTGGAGCCAAATCGGGAATTAGCAAGAGTTGCGACCTGAAATATTTCAGATTCTTTATTATAAGCCATATTTATTTAAATTTGAGGGTCGAGACAAATGGCCTCTCCTGCTGAATGAATTTTTTAAACCCGCTCACTCACTCCGGAATACAATTTGGTGGCAACAACTCCTCAAAAAGGAGCATTGTATTGTCCAATCAACTTAGTCTTATTTTATCTGCCTTAAGCTTAATACTTTTTGTGGCGTATTATAATTGGTATGGATGGAATTTCATTACCATTTCATTGCCAGTCATTAGCCTGATCTGTCTCATCGGAATTGGATTAAATTACAAAGGCTATACATCCATCAGTCGACTTTGGGTTTGTTTGTTTGTTCCCATTGTTACTATAAGCATTTCTATTTATGCGAAAATAATTTACTTCAGTAGCCAACAGGAATTGGATTACTTTACATTCAGGTTTATCATGCTTTCAAGCTGTGTCTTTCCTTTTGTGCTATTTACGCTGCATGAAAAGAAGATGCTTTTCGCAAGCGCGTTCATTGGGTTTAGTCTTCTCATCTTGTACGATCCGCTTCATTCTTTTTTTGATGTAGGCTATCATCAAAATGATTATCTATTCTTATCAACTTCAGTTTACTATTTTACCAACATTGTCATCTTAATAACCTATGCTATTTTAGTTGGAACGCTTATATTTTTAAAAAACCTGTCTGAAAAAAATGAAAAGCATAACCTTGTACTTATTCACAAACTCAATCATGCAAATGATGAATTGGTAGAGAAAAATGCTGAGATCGAAGCACAGAGCATGGAACTCTTAGCGCAAAGTGAAGTTCTGAATTCGAATCAGCAAAAACTTCTGGCTGCTTATGCTGAAATAGAAAGTCATAAAAACCAGCTTTACAAGGAAAATAAAAATCTCGCCGCCGAATTAATTGAGAAAAATACCGACCTGACCGAAACGAATGCTGAGCTTATCAAGCATAACAATGAACTACGTCAATTTTCATTTACAGTATCACATAACCTTCGCGGCCCGGTGGCAAGCTTGTTGGGACTGAGTTCACTTCTTGATGTCTCAAAATACAATATCGAAGATCAGGTTATTTTAAAGCACATTAAAAATTCGGTAACACATCTTGATTCCATTATTCATGATCTGAGTAAAATCATTGATATACGTCACGATATATTCAGGATTCGTCAAAAAATAGAATTATCAAAAGAACTAAAAGAGGTTGAACGACTTTTCAGGAAAGAGATTGACGCCTACAACATCAAGATCACGCACGATTTTGAAAATTGTCCGGAGATTTATTCGGTAAAACCCATGTTGCATAGTATATTTTATAACCTCATTGGCAACAGCATTAAATACCGTTCATTCGAAAGGCAACCTGAAATTTCGATAACCTCCCAAATGGGAATGGAGCACATCATTATTAAAATAAAAGATAATGGTATTGGCATTGACCTCGCTCAACATAAGGATGACTTATTCAAACTTTATAAAAGATTTAATTTACATACTGAAGGTAAAGGATTAGGATTATATCTTGTTAAACTTCAATGCGAATCATTAGGTGGAAGAATTGAAGTTAAGAGCGAGATAAACAGGTACACTTCATTCATCATATACCTGCGCAAGCCAGAAAATATTCAAATGCAGATTTTGCTGAACGAACCATTTGCTAAAATATTTTTTGATGCGCACAGAAACACTACTGGTGTTATATGGTCGGGCACTGCAACAAGTGAGCAATACAGAGCTGTTTTCAAAAAGTGCATGGAGTTTTTACGCTTCTACAATACATCCAACTGGTTATCGGACATTACACACCAGGGGCCAGTAACACATGAAGATCAGCAATGGTTATTTGGTAACATAATACCTGCCGCCGCAAAACTAGGATTGAAACGCATTGGTGTTGTTAAACCCGGCACGAAAGACGCTATACTTGTTGAGTACGTAAATGGCATCGAAGCAGCTATAGCCAACTTTGGAATCACACAACAATTCTTCAACAGTTTTGATGGAGCTACTCAATGGCTGGATGAAGAAAATATAAAATCGTCGACTAAAAAATAAAATGGATACGTTAATTGAGTGGGATAAAGAGCTTCTTATTTACCTAAATAGTTTTCATACACCGTGGCTGGACCCTATTGTATTATTCATGACCAAAACAATAGCGTCACTCCCACTCTATCTGTTTTTATTTTACCTGATCTTTAAAAATTACAAAAAAGAAAGCTGGATGGTTCTCATTGGTATTGGCATAACAATACTGCTGGCTGATCAGATCACGAGTGGTATTATGAAACCGTTATTTATGAGACTGAGACCATCAAACGAGCCTACACTTGTTGGCATCATTCACCTTGTTGATAGTTACAAGGGAGGTCTTTATGGCTTCGCATCAAGTCATGCGGCAAATACTTTTGGAACAGCACTCTTCTTCTGGCTTTTATTTCGAAACCAATACAGTGCTATGTATTGGTTATTTGTGTGGGCTGCTCTGCTTACTTACACCCGAATATATTTGGGTGTCCATTATCCAGGCGATATCCTGGTTGGAGGTATTATTGGATTAATGGCAGGATGGGTTGGATATTTTGCTTTTACAAAACTAAAAGCTCGTATTAATCCAACCCAGCCAACCTTATAATACCACTTTTTATTTCTTAATAAGTTTTATATCTACTCTTCCGTCATTCTTCATCACACTCAGAATGTAGATGCCGGCAGGTTGATTACTCATGTCAAACTTACCAGACTGTTTGCCTTCAGAAAGATCCACAGTACCGATTACCTGACCATCAAGACTTACAATTGTAGCACGTTGTACATTACTAGTACCCGCTGCAACTTCAATGTTAATATCGCTTACTACCGGATTCGGATATACTTTTATGCCACCATAATAAGTCTCACTCACACCTGTGATAACAAAAGGCTGAGTTGCAGTAGTAATACATCCCTGAATGTTTACCTGTACACTATACTCACCTGTTTTACCAGCAGTAATCGACTGACCGATTGCTCCATTAATCGGTTGGTTATTAAAATACCATTGATTGCCTTCACTGAAGTTTGAGATCAGTGTATCTCCCATGGTCGTTATTGCTGCATCATTGTATTGAACAATTTCAGCTACTACGGCCTGCAACTTACCTTCACAGCCCAATGAATTTACAACAGCTGCATAATAAGTTTCTGTTGCAGATAAAACCGGTGATTGAAAGACGGCATTGTGTTGATCAGCAATAAGTGTTTTTGCCGATGTATACCAGTTATATGATCCTGATGTCGGAGCACCAGATACTTGTAACGTTACTTCTCCATCGCGGCAATGTTTGCCAGCTTGTACAGAAGCTACTGCATAAACAGGCACAACATTAAATGTAGTAGATTTATCAAGCATGACACTACAACCTGTAGATGAGGCTCTGATTACAATTGTATTTTCATCAACACCCAGGCTGTCTTTTGAAATGGCCAGATCTACAGTGGTTCCATTACCAATGGTTGAAGAAACTGTTCTGTCACCGATGTATGCAACATAAGAAACACTCTGCTGAGAATTAGCAATATGAACAACCTGATCAAGACCCTGACATACATCAGAAGAGTTAACAGCGAAATCAGCAAGTGGTGCAGTTGAGAATATAACTTCAAATCGGTTTGATCCAAAGCTTGCTGTGTCTGATGCTACAGTAAAAGCATAGCTACCGGCTGATCTCACATCCATCGTTGTGTTCTTATACTTATCACGAAGTGTAATTTGTATGTTTGCATCAAAGGAATCAAACTCTGTAAAATTCAATGAGTAGCTTCCGGCAGCAACATTATCAACGGCAAGTTTGATAACGGATTCACAATTAAGCGGTGCTTGTGAGTTGATGGCCAGCTTCTTCCCTTTCGTTAATACAGATGAGACGTTTACCTTACTGTTTAAAAGTTTCCATGCATCGGCGTTATCATCGAATTGTGCTGTAGCATCATCTCTGAAATGAATGACAGTTTCATCTTTTATAGTAGCATTTGCCAATGTTATGCGCACCAGGTTGGTAGGCGTGATAGTTCTGAAAAATATAGTTTGAGTACCGGCAGACTTAACGCTCTCCGTTGATTTAAGCACTGGTGAAGCACCGCTGGCTTTTACCCAGAAGCCCTGCCCCATAGCAATGTAACGTGAGCCACCATTTGTACCTGTTACACCATTCCACGTAGCATAAGTTGTAGAAGCGCCGCCATTGTCAGGTATATAAATTGTTGACCCCATATTTGTTTTAGTCCAGCCGCTGGATGCATTCCAGTCGATCGTTGAAGGGAACGGATTACCAACTAAATTCCATCCATCATCAGAAACACTGGCTGATGAAGTGTAAGTAACCGGCCATGAAATAGGCGTAACGTTACCACTGTTAATCGTACCACTTAAATCCCATAAGGCTGAAGTTATTATGTTACCACGAACAAAGAAGGTATAGCCTTTAGCTGGTTGAAAAATCTCTGTGTTAGAAGCATCAGGGAAATCAGTATAACCATCGTTCAGGTTGAGAACACCGTTTTTATCAACATCTGTTATTACTGTTTCATCATATCCAAACATAGATTGATTTGTAGCACAACCAGAACATACACTTGAACCGGTGAAAGAACCCGTTACCGGAATTTCATTCTGAAGATCAGCTACTGTAGCATTTTGCAAAGGCGATGACATGTAACGATATATTCTACCACCATTTGCTCCTTCAATACTCATATAACGTTGCACTGTAACTTTTCCTGTTACCTGCGCACCTGAGGGCAACGCCGCAATAGCAGCATCTTGTGTAGTGTTATCAGCTGACGATAATAATTTGAAAACCGATGTATTGCTGCTTCCGTCAGCATCAAATGTAACATTGCTTGCCAGTGTAAGAACACCTTTAAGATTCTGGTTGCTCTCTACCTGAACACCAGGGCTTGCTGTATTGGTTACGCTTATGTTATTAAATGTAGTAGCTGCAGAACCACTTATGCTTTGTGTTGTCGTACCTGAGAATTGTACAGTTCCATTAGAAGTAAAAGTTCCGTTGTTGGTCCAGTTGCCTTTTACATTTAAGGAATTACCCGATAAGATAGTAAGTGAAGCACCACTTGCTATAGTAAGATTATTACATACACCTCCGGCCAATGTTACCTGTGCCGCGTTTGGTACGCTGGCATTGATAACAACATCAGTTGCGGCAAGCGGCACACCACCACACCAGTTACCTGAGTTATTCCAATCCGAATTAGTTGCACCAGTCCAGGAACCAGAAGTTGATTCAGCAATCTGAATATCTCCAAAAGTTGTAGCTCCCGTTATTATCGTGCTGTTCGTATTTCTTGTATTAACAGTAGTATTGGTCCAGGTGCTTCCATTGTATACCTGTACAGCTACGTTATTGGTCAACGCAGTTGGATCTACATCGCTTGTTAAGAAGTTAAAGGTTGCATTATAGCTTACCGGAGCTACACCTGAATTTGATAAAGTCCAGTAACGGTTAATACTCTTACTTGCAATGAAACAAGAAGAAGCAATCTGAGGATGATCACCATCTGTGGTTGATATCGTTATATCACCTGCTGTTGTAATGGTAGGGAAAGTTATTGTCACAGGCAGATAAGAAGCGCTGTTACCTACTTCAAAACTTCTTGAGACATTGCTACCTGTAGCAAAGTTTTTCTGCAGATTACCAAAAACATACTTGCCGCTTCCTCCACTGACAATGCTACCTGTTGAAGTCATTATAACTTTGTTTGTACCTGTTGTAATAAGACCTGCCGTAAAGGTAAGTGTAGAAGCAATCGTAATATTATTGACCAGGGTCTTGTTGCCCGTTCCTGCCACGATAACCTTACTAAAATTATCACCGCTTGGACATGTAATACTTTGCGCTGCACCATTGAGGTTAAGTGTGCTGGTACCTTCAGTAAATCCTGCTGTACCAAAATTGCTCCAGTTACCTTTCAGATTAATTGTTCTTGTTCCGGCAGCAAGTACACCACCAGTTATTGCAATATTTCCATTCGCTGTAAGATCGCTCGTTAATGTAGTGGTGTTTGCTGCCACAGTAACGTTATTAAAACTCATCCCTGCGCTGGCAACACTAAGACTGTTTCCACCAAACACCACCGTTGATGTTGTTGGATCAACCGTACCGCTGGTATATGTCCAGTTGCGGCTTTCACTTATTGTACCAGCCAGGCTTAACGTACCGGCTGTCTTTTGAATCCGGACATAGGGAAGTCTGCCAGTACTAGCAGCGGAATTTCCTGTAATACTTTGTGATCCTGTACCATTAAAAAGTAATGTACCTGTACCTCCACCACCTGCACCCGTATTGTTTATTACCATATTTCCCTGAACCTGGATGGCTGTGGTTGTAGCAACAGGAGTTGTAATGGTGATATTAGAAGCTCCTGAAGTGGT
>DATCRE010000773.1:0-16983 GCA_036569145.1 Cyclobacteriaceae bacterium | reverse complement strand
ACAGGCTGATTCAGGAAGGTATCCTGACACGAAAACACTATAGCCATACTCATTGGAACCAACAAGTAAATGACTTTCAAAACTTTACTATTTCTAATAGTTTTCATAATTTCTTCTGTCTTATCTGATTAAAAGCCAATATTAAATCCGAGGGAATAAATCCTTGTAGCAGGATAATTACCAACGTCAACACCTAATGTTGTATCAACACTAGAAGCAACTTCAGGATCCTTACCAGTATACTTAGTAATGGTGAACAAGTTCACACCTTGTAAGTATACTCTGAATTTCTGAACCCCGTATTTGCTCAGCGTGCCAGCAGGTAAATCATAGTTGACCTGCAGGTTTCTTAGACGGAAATATGAACCACTTTCAAGATACCATGAGTTAGCCTGAGAGTTCGTGCTGAAGTTAGAAGCAGTTTCCATGATAGGTGTCTTTGCTCCATCAGGATGTTCCGCAGTCCATGAATGTAAGGTGTTAGAGCTAAGTGCTGCACCAGAGAATGACTGATAGAAGTTGTTATACCACTTGCTAAAGTTAACAATCTTGTTTCCATACTTACCGTAGAAGAATGCATTCACTGAGAAGTTTTTATACTTCGCTGTCAGATTCAGACCATAGGTAAATTTCGGAATCGGACTTCCAATGTATGCACGGTCTTTATCATCAATAACGCCGTCACCATTAATATCTTTGAATTTAAAACGGCCGGGAGCTGCACCATCTTGTTTAGCAGAAGCAGATACATCAGCAGCATTTCTGAAGTAACCAACCATCTGATAGCCATAGAATGAAGCAAGTGATTGACCAACTGAGTTTCTATTGAAGGTAAGGTTACGGAAAGTAGCACCATCAAAATAGGTAACACCAGGAGCAATAGCTGTTATTTTATTCTTAAGAGGTGAAATGTTTCCATCAATTGTTAATTGTAAATCGCTGGTAACATTGAGTCTCTTCGTAATTTGAAGATCGATGCCTTTGTTAGTCATACTGGCGATGTTAACAAATGGGTTCTGTGCGTATACACCGGCAGTTGCTGAGAAGTTAGGATTGTAGAGAAGACCAGTTGTCTTTTTCTGCCATACTTCTAACACAATATCGAGTGTTCCGTGTAAAAGCGTTGCATCAAGACCAATGTTGCTGGTTGTATTTTTCTCCCACTTTCCAGCAGGGTTACCAACCTGACCAGGTACAAAACCACCGGCAACACTTGTATTCGTACCAGAGATATCATAACCATTAACAGGGCCTCCATTGTATAATGTATACTGGTTGGTAGCAGGAATATTCTGGTTACCCATAACACCCCATCCTCCTCTTAATTTCAAGTCATCAACAATTGTATTTCCTTGCATGAAGCTCTCTGATGAAATTCTCCAGGCACCTGATACTGCAGGGAATACACCTGATCTGTTTTGAATACCAAACGCAGAAGATGCATCATGACGGAATGTACCGCTGAGGTAGTACTTCTCTTTGAAGTTATAATCAAGTTTACCAAAATAAGAAGCAAGTGTTCTTGGCTGATCAGCTACGTTGATAGCATTAGTCTGGTTAGCAGTAGCACCAAAGTTTGGAATACCACTACCTACTGTTCTTCCTGATGCATCAGTATTGCTCAACGTTAAATAGTTAGGATCAGTGCTAAATGGATTCAAACCTGTTCCTTGTATAAAACGGCTGATAACCGGATCTTTTAAAGCTTCATAACCAGCCAATGCAGTTATACCATGATCACCGAATTTATTCTGATAACGGGCAGTGTTCGTAAATACCCAGCTTGTGCGCTGAGCATATCCTTCACTATAAACATTAGAAGAAGTATTCTCCGCATTTTCATACGTTCTGAATCCAAGTTGAGAGAAATATGAATAGCTCATTGCTCCACCAATGCTTGAACGAATTGTCAGATGCTTGATAGGATCTACTTCTACATAAGCATTACCAAAAAGATTGAATCCGTTATTCTTATTATAGTTCTTATTCAAACGGGTAAGATTGGCAACAGGGTTTGGAGGGTTGTTAAAACCAGGAGCTGCAGTACCTGCCCATCCGCCATTCACATCATGAACAGGAATGATTGTTGGCATACGATAAGCGAAGTTCAACTGATTTTCATTTTGCTGATTACCAATCTGTGGATTATCACGATATGATAATTGAAGGTTTTCACCAATTCTAACATGTTCAGCAGGCTTGAACTCTGAATTCAAACGAAGGTTATATCTCTTCAGATATGTGTTAAGCGCTATACCTTGCTGATTATAATAAGCCAGGTTTAAGTAATAGTGAGAACGATCGTTACCACCAGACATACCTAATGAAAAACGGTTAACGGGTGCATTGCGAGTCATCTCTTTATACCAATCTGTTCCACCTTTGTTAGCTTTTACCACTTGAATGATAGATCCTTTCGTAGGGTCCACATTGTAGTTTGCCAAAGCTGCAGCAATTAAAGGATCACCTGCATTAATATTTCCAGTAGGTTTCCATGACCCATCACTTTGCTTTACACCAACGTTGATATAATCTGGTAATGTTGGATTATTAATGTCAGATCCGTAAGGCTGATTTGCCGTTGTTGCACCACCATTGCGAAGTGCTTCGTAAACTTTATTAGCTTGTTGTTGAGGATTCAATACGCTAATACCTTTACCTGGTGTATTGATACCAGTGCTCATATCAAAATCGATATGTGTATTGCCATCATTCTTACCATGCTTGGTAGTATAAACAACCACACCCGATGCAGCTCTTGCTCCGTAGATTGAAGCAGCACCCGCATCTTTCAAAATTGTAGTGGTTTCGATATCATAAGGATTCAGGTTGCTGATATCATACGTTGGCACACCATCAACAATGTAAAGAGGTGTGTTGTTTGTTAACGAACCAAAGCCACGAATACGAACCTGTGCAGGAGCACCGGGTTGTCCTGATGTAGTAACTTGTACACCAGCAACGCGACCTTGAATTGATTGTTCAACGTTTGAAACAGGGATAGCCACGTTATTAGCTGTTGATATAGTTGATACAGCTGATACGATGTCTTGCTTACGCTCACTGCTATAACCTGTTACAATAACTTCATTCAGTGATGTTACATCGGCTTCCAGTGAAACGTCAACAGCAGAACGATTAGAAACCTCTACCTCCTGTGTTTTATATCCGATAAAAGAAAATACAATTACTGAGCTGCCACTGGCAACACTCAATGAGTACTTACCTCCCGTATCTGACGTAGTACCATTTGTAGTTCCTTTTTCAAGGATGCTTACACCTGGAACAGGCTGGCCTGCTTCATCCAATACTGTTCCTGAAACAGTTAATTTCTGAGCATACGTTGCAGTGGTTATGGCCATAACCATAACGACAGCAAATAATCTCAACCAATTATTATATAGTTTTTTCATCATTAGTTCTCGTTAGGATTATTTTAATTCAGTTAACCCGGCAGTATAAACAACATCGTAAGTGAGGCCACCAATTCTGTTATCAGTAACACGAATTGTTACCGTTACTGCATCAGAAAAATCAACCTCATGAGTACCACCATTAGAAACAGTAACTCCTCCCGGATTAGACGCATCCTTCAAGGTTATGGAAACAATTGAAACATTACTTGGCGCTGTTACATTAAAATCTAAATCTATCTTAGAGTCTGTTACAGTTCCTTTCAGTGCTTTCACAAGAGCTACAAAGCCAGTGTTAACATCGACAATATCCGGTACTGGGTCTGTTGTAGTAAATAATAACAATGGTGCATCAACAGCATAAATATTAAAAGCATGTCCTCCTGTTGTAGCTGAATCCTGCGCCATCAATTTTACTGTTTTAGTAGAAGTAAGATCAATTCTTCTATCTTGTTTCATTGGCGCCACTTCAGAACCATAATGAAGTACGCCAAATGGATTATCAAGTGCGTAGCTAAAAGTTACTGAATCAAAACTAGTTGATGGAGTCTGATATACATCATAAAGAATAAGATCAGTACCACTTGTTGCAAGAGACGCACCAAGTGTTGAAGTAGCAGCTGTGCTTACTTCCTTACCACCAAAGGACTTAAATGTGAATGTATTATTTGAAGGCGTAACAACTACAGTAACCACATAGTTATTTATATCAGTGCCATTATTAGCTGTCACTTTATACGTAACAGGATTTGTAAAATCATTAGCAGTAGATCCACTTACCTGAACTGTTGATCCAACTGTAACTGTACTAAATGCATCATTAGTAAATGTTGCTTTTAACGCTGTAAGGGTTGTTTTATAGGGAACAACAACTTCGATAGTTTTTGCATCCTGATCAATCGTTGTCTTTGTACTTATTTTGTCGAACGAAAAATCAGTAATCTTGGCGTTAGGGCTCGTGATGGTAATCTCAATAGTATTGGAGTAAGAATTCTTAACACTTTTACCATCTGCGGAATGGTTGTTGGTTACAACCACGGCTTGAAATTTTCCTACTTGAGCATACTTAAACTTTACAGTTGCTTTTCCTCCTGTAAATGAAGCTGCAGGAATATTAATCCCACCTAAACTTAAGTTCTCAGTTCCATAAGGAAGCAAAGAGGTAGTACCAGCCCCGGGGACCTGGTCAATCGTAAACGTAAATTCCGTGTCACTTGACAGCCCACTGGTCTTATCGACAGCAAGAGTCGATTTGGGCGGAGAAGAAACATCGTCGTTGCAACTGCTCACGAATAATCCCGTGGCGCAGAGAACTAGACAGACAGTAAACTTTCGCATCATAAAATTTGGTTTGGTTAATAATAATTGTTTGGTTCTGCCATACTACCACAAAACAATATTTTGGATATATATGACCTCCGAATGTAAAGGATTTGTTGAGGATTTAGTTTGAAAAGGGCAATTATTTTTAACGCAATCGTTAGTGCAATCGTTTACGAATTCGTTACCGAACACGTTCTCGGGCACGTCTGATGATTTCTGGCCTCTTTTTTCGTTGTGTACGTAAACACATTATCTTAAAGAATGACTTTCAATATTCCTGAATCAGGTTTCTTGGCCGCTTTGAAGGTTGTTTTTATTCAAAAAAATTCACATTAGTTTCGTCGACTTTCCAGGAGCATTTTATCACGTAGATAGATGGAATTTCGACTCATTTATTAATTGAACGCAAAGGGTAGATATCCGAGCTCTTTATGGCCATTTAAAAGAAACCATTCGCATTAGCAATTTATTTTCAGTCACTTTTAGAAATTAATCGTTCTATTCTCCCATCCGGATTAGCCATTTTTTGAGCATTTCATACTATTTTCGGCCGATTTTATACTTATGGAGCATTTTGAAAAATACCCGATCCACCTTACAAACTCATTAACGGGTAAAAAAGAGTTATTCAAAACAGTAAATCCAGGTCATGTAGGCATGTACGTGTGCGGACCAACGGTCTATAATGATGTACATCTTGGCAACGTACGAACCTTTATGACATTTGATGTTGTAGCACGTTACATGAGGTTTCTGGGATATAAAGTGCGCTATGTAAGAAACATTACTGATGTAGGCCACCTGGAGAATGACGCCGACGAAGGAGAGGATAAAATAGCCAAGAAAGCACGCCTTGAACAGCTCGAACCAATGGAAATTGTAAAGCATTACACAGAAGGCTTTCATGAAGTAATGCGTCAGTTCAATATCCTCCCACCAAGCATTGAACCTTCAGCTACTGGTCATATTGTTGAACAGATTAAAATTATAGAGAAGCTTCTTCAGAACGGTTTTGCGTATGAGGTTAATGGCTCAGTCTATTTTGATGTTACAAAATATAATGAGAAACATAACTATGGCATTCTTTCAGGCAGAGTGATAGAAGAGCTGATGGAAAGCGGGCGCAAGCTTGACAGCCAGGATGAAAAACGTAATAAAGTTGACTTCGCCCTCTGGAAAAAAGCATCTGCTTATCACATCATGCGCTGGCCATCTCCGTGGAGCGATGGTTTCCCCGGATGGCACATAGAATGTACCGTGATGAGTACAAAATATCTCGGCGAAACATTTGATATTCATGGTGGTGGCATGGATTTGAAATTCCCACACCACGAATGCGAAATTGCACAAGCTGTTGGTGCTAATGGTAAAGATCCGGTTCAATACTGGTTGCATTCCAATATGCTAACCGTTAACGGACAAAAAATGAGCAAATCGCTTGGCAATTCATTTTTGCCACGTGAATTATTTGCAGGCAACCATTCTCTACTCGAAAAGGGTTATGGAGCTATGCCTGTTCGCTTCTTTATGATGCAATCACACTACTCAAGCACACTTGATTTTTCGAATGAAGCATTGAATGCTGCTGAGAAGGGTTATAAAAGATTGGTGAATGCTTTGTCAACAATTAAAAAATTAGAGTACAGAGAAAGTAGCTCGATCAATAGAGATCTAACGGATGATCTCAATACATTAGTAGCAAATTGCCACGTTAATATGAGTGATGATTTCAATACTGCAAAAACATTAGCTGTATTGTTTGAAATGTCCGCTCGCATTAATGATCTGAAATCTGGCAACTTGCAAGTCAGTCATGTTACACGTGAGACATTTGATCTGTTTAAACAAACCTATATTTCTTTCATGGAAAATGTTCTTGGTCTTCGTGAGGAAGAAGAACATAACCAGGAATTATTAACGGGTGTAATACAGGTGCTGATTGAAATGCGTAAGAAAGCACGTACGGATAAAAACTTTGCGCTCTCTGATAAAATTCGCGATGATCTGAAAGCTCTCGGTGTTCAACTTATGGACGGCAAGAATGGTGAGATGAATTTCACCATCGAGTAAAATAATATTAAACAATGCTGAAGAAGCTGTTCATATTACCCATTCGCTTTTATCAGCTCAGCATCTCACCTTTGCTTGGCACACACTGTCGACATGTTCCATCGTGTTCGCAATACACATTAGAAGCTATTAATGAGTGGGGTGTTATTAAAGGTATCTGGCTGGGCATGAAACGTATCTCACGATGTCATCCGTGGGGTACGCATGGATATGATCCTGTACCGAAGAAGAAGCACTGATATTATTTTATTATGTCAGTTTCGCATCAACGGCTTACCAGTTAAATCATACATTAACGTTTCATCAAAGAAAGACGATCAATCCCGATTGTCAACAGAATTTATTGTGAGATAAGATTTATATTTAATAACCTCAGCATGGATATTGATCAACCTGGCTGATTTAATTAAATACCAAACCTTATGTCTTTAAAGAAAACCAATCGTAATACCGTAAATAATCTTTCAAGAAGAGCATTTCTCAAAAATGCGGGTATAGCTGCGGCCGCCTTTACTATTGTGCCTCGTTTTGTATTGGGAGGAAAAAACTATAAAGCTCCCAGTGATAAATTATACATTGCCGGTATTGGTGCTGGTGGCAAAGGTGAAAGTGATATTGCTTCATTTTTTAAAAGTGGTAAAGCCGAAATTGCATACCTCTGCGATGTGGATGACAGACGTGCTGCTAAAAGTGTAAAGAATTTTCCCGGGGCAAAATACTATAAAGACTTTCGTAAAATGCTTGATGCCGAACACAAGCATATTGATGCTGTGTCAGTATCTACTCCAGATCATAATCATGCCATACAAGCTATGGCTGCTATGCAGTTGGGCAAGCATGTATATGTACAAAAACCATTAACGCATGATTTGTATGAAGCACGCATGCTTACAGAAGCAGCAAAGAAATATAAAGTAGTAACTCAGATGGGTAATCAGGGATCTTCCGGTGATGGCGTGCGACAATTACAAGAGTGGTATAACGCCGGACTATTGGGTGATGTACATACTGTCTATTGCTGGACTAACCGACCGGTATGGCCACAAGGCATGGCATGGCCTGATAAAAAAGCAGAAGTACCCAAGGAACTTGATTGGGATCTATGGCTCGGCACTGCACCTTACAAAGAGTATGTAGAAAAAATTGTGCCCTTTAACTGGCGCGGTTGGTGGGACTACGGCACTGGCGCGCTTGGCGATATGGGTTGCCATCTTGTCGAACCACCATTCAGGATATTAGGGTTGAATTATCCGACAGATGTTACTGCCAGTGTTGGAAGTGTTTATGTTGATGAATTCAAGCGTGGGTATTTTCCGGAGAGTTGTCCACCATCATCGTATATTATTTTATCGTTTCCCGAGCGAAATGGCAAGCCTCCTGTTAAGATGCATTGGATGGACGGCGGCATACAACCTGAGCGACCTGAAGAATTAGGTCCTAATGAAAAAATGGGCGACGGTGGTAACGGTGTTATATTTGTTGGTACAAAAGGTAAGATGATGTGTGGCACGTATGGTATGTATCCTTCACTCCTGCCAACATCCAAAAACTCGCAGGTTAATGTTCCCCAAACTATTGCCCGTATAAATGGTGGTGCTGATGGTCACTATGCGCAATGGGTTGAAGCCTGCATAGCAGGTTATGGAAAAATGGAAGTGAGCTCACCTTTTGAAATTGCAGGTCCATTAACAGAAACTGTTATCATGGGTAATCTTGCCATTCGCAGTTTTGATATTCGTAAACCGAAAGTTGATAAGCCTGCAGAGTTTGATTACCCCGGTCGTTACATCAAACTTTTATGGGATGGTATCAATATGAAAATCACAAACTTTGATGAAGCCAATCAGTTTGTAAAAAGAGAATACAGGCAAGGCTGGAAGCTATAATTGCTGATGCGACCAAAATGAATTTAGGATATAGAATTTAGAATGTAAGTGTGCTATATTCTAAATTCTATATCCTAAATACTTTTTTATTAATTATTCATTCTTTGAAATCAGAACCAACTGACCATAGTGATAGCTAAGATGATTTGTGCGATTGATTAACACGTTGAGTTTATTTCGATGTGGTTCTTTTTCAAATTCTTCTTGTGAAACCGCTGTATGTTTTTCAAACC
The DNA here is from genome assembly GCA_036569145.1 of Cyclobacteriaceae bacterium. Taxonomy (GTDB): domain Bacteria; phylum Bacteroidota; class Bacteroidia; order Cytophagales; family Cyclobacteriaceae; genus DATCRE01. Next base: position 8,058 of record DATCRE010000773.1, on the reverse strand, counting down.
AGGTTTCGGGAGTCATTTTATTGAAATGGTTTGTAAGCTTTTCATTAATTTCATTCCAGTATTTTCGGAGATCAGCTACGGAATATTGATCGCTTCCATCTCTGTCAGCATTCTTAAGAAATGGAGTTTCAAGTTGAGGATAGAGTTTATCACTTAACGAGAAAAGTGTAAACATGCCATCGCTAACAGTGGCCAGATGACCGAGCAAATAAATTCCACGGTTTCTGCCGGGAGCAACTTCTCGTAAGAGTTGTTCGTCAGTAAAAGTATTGATTAGCGTATCCGTTCTTTTTACATAAGTTTCCCAGGCACTGAGTGCCATTTTTACAAATAGTTGTTGCTGATCTTTCATGGTGGAGTTAAAGTTTATTCATTCGATAATAGATTTCCACACCATTGAGTTCCGTTAAAGAGAGATTTATTTTTATTGGTTGTCTCAAATCTGTGATTGGTTTGATTACATTCTTAAATTCTTTACTTTGTATTTCATAGAAATTTATTTAAACAGATATATGAAAAGAATTTGGTATTGTCTTTTAATAAGCTTTTGCTTTTTAATTATGTCAGGAACATCAGTATTTGCTCAAACAAAAAAGAATACATCGGTATTGCGTCATGTTGTGCTTTTCAAATTTAAAGACACAAGTCAACCAGCAGATATTAAAAGAATTGAAGACGCTTTCCGTGGGTTAGCAGGGAAGATTAAACTCATCAAAGATTTTGAATGGGGAACCAACAGCAGTCCGGAAAATTTAAATCAAGGACTTACACATTGTTTCCTGGTAACATTCGCCAGTGATAAAGACAGAGATGCCTACCTTGTTCACCCGGATCACCAGGCCTTTATTGAAATTCTAAAACCTCATCTTGATAAGGTTACGGTTGTTGATTACTGGTCCGCTAAATGAAGAAACCTAATAATACAGTAATGAACAATGCACTGTTCATTACTGCACAACTTCGGATGGACGAATCAATCTCTAAAAAACTTGTGACAACTTTTTACATCTGGCATGACTGTAGCTTATACCTTGCGTAAATTTTCTACGTTATAGGTTTCATGGAAAAATTAAAGCTATTCTTCTGGCATTGCTCTGGTGCTAACATTGATCTTCTTAAAAGATGTCCCACGGAAGCTTCCAAGTATGTGGGCATTGGAGCAACTATTTTCTTTACAGGAATTTTTGCTTCGCTTGCAGCAGGCTATGCGCTCTATACTGTATTTGATAATATCTGGACAGCTATCGGTCTTGGCTTGACCTGGGGGCTCATGATCTTTAATCTTGATCGATATATCGTTTCAAGCATGCGCAAAAACGGAAACCATAGACGTGAATTTGCGGCAGCACTTCCGCGCCTTGTGCTCGCGCTGTTGATCTCTCTGATTATTGCTAAACCATTAGAAATGAAAATCTTTGAGAAAGAAATTCAGTCGGAGTTGGTTATCATGGAACAACAGATCATAACGGCACAAGAAGCCGAGATCAAGCAACGTTTTCAACCCGACCAGGAGAAAACAAAAACAGAAATTGCATCGCTAAAACAAGAGATAGCCACCAAAACAGCAACACGCGATGAGCTTAATCGCATTGCCCAACAAGAAGCTGATGGCACAGGAGGAAGTAAAAAGAGAAATGCCGGTCCTATTTATAAAATCAAGAAAGCTGATGCTGACAGGGCCAATCGTGAGCTTGAAGAACTGATTAAGAAGAGTGAAGTATTAATTAATCAAAAGCTTTTATCCATAGCCAACCGTGATTCTTCCCAAACCTCAGAAACATCAGCACTCACACGTCAGAAAATTGACGGGCCTGCAGCGCGCATGGAAGCCTTGAGCCGATTAACAGCACAACACGATGCCATCTGGTGGGCTAACTGGTTTGTGATTTTACTCTTTATTGCCGTTGAAACCGCGCCTGTATTTATTAAACTTATTTCAAATCAAGGACCGTATGATCATCTGCTTAAAATAACTGAGTACGGTTTTGAGGCACAACGCATTGAAGAAGTTGCCGCTATTAACGCGAGCGTAAAATCAAGATCAGAGAAATTTACAGAAACAGAATCAGGTTTTGTGAAAGACAGGTTGGATATTCGACTGAATGAGTCAGCCTGATCCAATTTCTTAAGAGAAAATCAAATAGAGAATGGAAACAAAAAAGCCAGTCACTTTCGTAACTGGCTTGCTCCTCCTTCTGGACTTGAACCAGAGACCCTCTGATTAACAGTCAGATGCTCTAACCAGCTGAGCTAAGGAGGAATTTGGGAGTGCAATATTAGGGATTTGAGCTTTAATTATCCAAAAAACGCTCTGACTTTTTTAAAAAATATTACTGAATATTTTAATCGGCCCTATTACGCCACTTTTTATTCCTTATCTAAAAACGGATAGCGGTAATCAATTGGTGTTACAAACGTTTCTTTTATTGTGCGCATCGAAACCCAACGCAATAAATTTACTTTGGCACCAGCTTTATCGTTTGTGCCTGAGCCTCTCGCACCACCAAAAGGTTGTTGACCTACCACTGCTCCTGTTGGTTTGTCATTAATATAGAAATTACCGGCGGCGTGCGTTAATTTTTTAGAAGCGAGTTCTATGGCGTAACGATCCTTTGAGAAGATAGATCCCGTAAGGGCATACGGCGAAGTGCTGTCGACCAGTTCGAGAGTTTGTTCAAAATTTTCTTCATGATAAACATACACCGTGAGCACTGGCCCGAAGATTTCTTCACACATGGTTATGGAAGATGGATCTTTCGATTCTATAATTGTCGGTTCAATAAAATAGCCTTTTGACTTATCATATTTCCCTCCTGCAATAATTTCTGTCAATGGATTAGTACGTGCTTTTTCAATGTAACCAGTAATGTTGTTAAAAGCTCTTTCATCAATAACGGCATTAACAAAATTACCAAAGTCTTCCGTTGGGCCTACCTTAATGGTTTTCAACTCATCGATCACAATAGTTTTAACTTCATCCCAAAGATTTGATGGAATGTAGCAACGCGATGCTGCAGAACATTTTTGTCCCTGGTATTCAAACGCACCTCTTATCATGGCCGTCGCCACTTCACGGGCATTGGCACTTTTATGCACCATGATAAAATCTTTACCACCAGTCTCTCCTACTATGCGCGGATATGTTCTGTAGTTTTGAATGTTCTCACCAATAATCTTCCACATGCGTTGAAAAACTTTAGTGCTGCCTGTAAAATGTAAGCCTGCAAAATCGGGATGACTGAAAACAATATCACCGGCAGCAGAGCCATCAACATAAATTAAATTGATCACTCCCTCTGGCAAGCCAGCCTCTATCAGCACTTGCATGATAACATTCGCAGCATAAATCTGGGTATATGCAGGTTTCCAAACTACTGTATTACCCATCATCGCCATACACGCTGGAAGATTGCCAGCGATAGCTGTAAAATTGAATGGCGTTACCGCGAATGTAAAACCTTCAAGTGGACGATACTCCATTCGATTCCACACACCTGAAGATGACTCTGGCTGCTCATTATAAATCTGGCTGGCGAAATATGCATTATAACGAAGGAAATCAATCAACTCACACGCAGAATCAATCTCAGCCTGGTAAGCGTTCTTGGATTGCCCCAGCATGGTGGCAGCGTTTATCTTATATCGATAAGGACCAGCCAGTAAGTCAGCAGCTTTTAGAAAAATGCTAACGCGATGTTCCCACGATAAATTAGCCCACAATTCTTTTGATCCCAATGATGCGTTGATGGCTTGTTCTACATGGGCAGCATCGCCTTCGTGAAAGTATCCAAGAATATGTTTATGATCATGTGGAGGTGATAGCGGCTTTTTCACTTCTGTTCTCACTTCCTCCCCACCAATGTACATGGGGATATCCAGAACCTGGGCGCGGGCTTCTTCAAGTGCTTTTTTTAATGCTTGCCTTTCTTTTGATCCAGGTGCATAACTAAGAACAGGTTCGTTTTTAGGAATAGGAACATGAAAAAATCCGGTTGACATGAAAATCAATTTAGGTTAATAACTCAGTTTTGGAACACAAAACTAACACTTGGAAGGTAAAGAGCAATTTTATTATATCATGAAGCAAATCACATTACAGTATAGAACGAAGTTCTTTCAAATCCTGAATTTCATGGTTCACCTGATCGTGGTGTGGTATTGCCTCTGGATTAAAAAACACTGTATCGATTGTAGCATTTCTGGCTCCGGCCATATCGGTAAGTAAATTATCGCCAATCATAATACTTTCGTGCGGCTGAATACCATTTAATTTCATGGCGTACTCAAATATTTCACGCGCTGGCTTTTTATGTCCTGCTTTTTGAGATGTGATAATATGATTGAAGTACGGTGTGAGTTTACCGGAAGCTACTTTAACAGGTTGAATTTCTTCAAAGCCATTGGTAACAATTGTAAGACTATACTTCTCAGAAAGATATTGTACTGTTTCAAGCGCATTGGGTAAAAGATGTCCCTTCAATGGACAATTTTGTAAATAGACTTTCGAAAGATGATCGGAGAATTGTTCTTCATGAGCACCGAAGGGTTCAAGTACTTGCTTGAAACGTTCCTTGCGAATAACCTCGCTGGTAATTAAACCACGATCATACAAATCCCACAATTGAAAATTTATCTTCTTGAATTGCACGCAAAAATGATCAGGACTTGTAACACCTCTATCAGCTAATGAAAAAGAATCATAAAGCTCTTTCAGTGTTTCGCTGGAGTTAGTTTCATAATCCCAAAGTGTATGATCAAGATCGAAGAAGATGCATTTGTAATTCATAAGTTACAGTCGATGGTCAATGGTCAATAGTCCATTGTCAATAGACGATAGACTATTGACTGTTTTATTTTTTTTGCCACTGTTGTATCTGCGCCTTGTTAACGGCAAGTTCGCGATTAGAATATAAGGTTTGATATAACTGTTGATCTTTCTGAAGTTGCGCATCTTTTCGCAGAAAAGAAAAAATCTGTTTTACAATCTCATCTACCTCGTCTTTTATCTGATAGAAAACCCAATGATTGTAACGACGATAGGACAGAATACCAGAATTCTTTAAATAGATAAGATGGCGGGAGGTTTTGGCCTGTGTAAACTCCAGGATATGCTCCAGATCTGAGATACACATTTCACCATTTGTAAAAATTAGATGAAGAATTCGTACCCGGGATTCGTCGGCACATGCTTTAAAAATCTGGGTTCCCAATGTTAAATTGAAACTTTTTAGCCTCATGCGTCATCTTTAGACATGGGCCAAAGGTATAGAAATTAGGCACTATTCGTGCTAATATATATATTTGAAAAATTGGGTATGAATGTGACCGCCGTGAAATATAATATACTGAAAAATATCACCATAAGCTTATTTTTTGCTGTATGCCTTGTCTCCAATATTGACTCATCAGCTCAAAATCAAAAACGGGTTATTCAATTATCCGGCGTTGTACTAAGTCAGCATGATAGTACTTCAGGTTTGCCTGGTGTTCATATCTACGTTCCAAAGGCAGGACGCGGAACCACTACCAATTCTGTTGGCTTTTTCTCCATGCCTGTTTTAGTAGGCGACAGCCTGGTTGTAAGTTCTGTTGGTTATACCAAGCAACACTACCTTGTACCCAATCATCCTTCAGAATTTCTAACCGTTATTTTTGAACTCAGCGAAGACACTGCCCAGTTTGAATTTGTGGTAACGGCTTTTCCTACAGAAGAAGTTTTCAAAGAAGCCGTGTTAGCGCTTAATCTTCCTCCTGATAATCAAATTGACTCCAGGAATCTTAATGCTGAGTTGTTAGCGTTGATGCTGAAAACCACTCCGATGGATGGCCCAATGAATCAGCGGTATTATTTAAGTCAGTGGGCTAACAGCACTAACGACAGGTTTATGCCACGCACAAACCCTTTCTTCAATCCGTTCAATTGGGTGAAATTCTTCAACTCAATGAAACAGAATACCAAGAAGAAAAAGAAAAAGTAGTAAGCTCGTTATTGGTTATTGTTTAACCAGCTTCAGTTTCTGAATAGCAAACTTTTCTATTTCACTGTATACCGCTTCAACATCTTTGCATGCAATGGGCGAGCCTAATATATGCGCTCCTGCTGTTGGAATAGCTACTTCTTCTTTTAATGAATCTGGGGTAGCAAGCATTTTATTCATCTCAAGCATAGCACTCACTTTAACCTCAGGGTCCTGTTCCTGTTCATTCTTATAATAATACAGAATAAGTGAAGGCTGCTTAATTTCTGAGAACGTGTTTTTATTCATGTTGTCTTCAAGCAGTTGCTCTAGCTGCGTTATAGATTCTAACCTGTACTTATTGTTCCAATATTTTGATTTCTCTTCGCTGGCACCTGTATCGCTATACTTACTGTCAAAGACCATTCTTGCTATCTGAAGTCCCCAGGGATTGTTTAGTATAAATGCTGCAGGATTGTTAATAGCAATGTTGGGTGACATGCTGATGAGTGCATAAACATCATCCGGATATTGTGCTGCCAGCATAAGTGCTAATGTTCCTCCCGTAGAAGTACTCATCAGAATAATTTTATTACCTAACTGTTTGCCTATTGCCAACGCCTGCTTTGCTGACTCCCACGCGCGATCGGCTGTATATAAAAGCAATTGCTCTGTTGTGTCAACGCCATGATCTGCTAATCGCGCGAGGTATAAATTACAACCAAATTCTTTTGCAAAGCGAAGATGAACAGGATCACCTTCTTTTTGACTGGCTGAAAAACCATGGAGATAAACAACTACATATTCTGTTTTGCTTTTCGTGCTGTCTTTCCAAACGATGCGCGCTTCATTATCAGGTTTGAGTTTATGCAGCTTCTCTTTTGAATCAATAAACTTTTCAAGATCTGCAGGTGATGAAGGAACGATAGGCATCACTGCGCTGTAGGCTGGCTTCTCGGGTTCTGGACCTAAAAAGTAAATACCTGCAAGCAAAATAAATGGAAAGCTGATTTTGATAATGCGCTTTGTGTTCATAGGTAAGCATAGTTATCTCTTACTAAGATAAACAAAAAGCATCCGAAGATAATAACGGATGCGTATTGTTTCTATGAACTATTTACTAGTAAGTTCTTTGAGCAGTGGTTTTGCAGAAGTCAGTAGCCGTGTTATTGTAGGTATCTCTTACCCGATATGAAAAATATATGGTATTGCCACTTATTGTGCCAACGCCTTCAACTTCATAACCATTAACAACCTGATAAGGGATTGTTATCTTATTGCCATCCGCGTATGCGCTGATGGAAATTTCAGCATCATAAAAATTATTCAGGTAGACTTGATAACCTGAATATGACGATTTTGAAATGGTTATATAATACGTGAGATAATCGTTGTAGGTCTCGCTATACTCATTCATTTCATAGCTACCAACAATGGCATTCCGGAAATCATACGGTGGTGTTGGATCGATAACATTGATTTCGCAGGCAGTAAGTGTAAGAAATACTATTCCTAATAATATGAAGGTTCTCATAACATTGTAGTTACCTGCTATAGGTATTACAACTTTGAGGCCAGATCTTAAGACTGTTTATAAACAAAAATACCGGATGGTCAATCCGGCATTTTTGTTTTGCGCCATCTGTCCAATTCAAAATGACAAACTAAAAATTGGCGCACTTACTAAACCTAAAAAATTGGCACTCCGGTACCGGCAAAAAATATTTACCACCAACAACCACTACGAATGGAGTAAAGAACCAGTCGTACCGGAAATGCCATACCTTTGATTAGGTACGAAGTTTGAAGTACGAGGTACGACGTTGTTTTCGTACTTCGTTCTTTTGACTTCGTCCCTTAATCGACATTATCATGCAGAAACTTATTGTTTCCTAAAATGCTGTTATCATCATTCAAGTTATACTTCGAGATGAACGGTTCTGATGAGTGAGGCACGTCATTCATCTTAACACCACGACGCAAGTACGCAGGCAACGACCATTTCTCGCTGAACTCTTCTTTTGTCATCTCTTGTTTACGTGATTGACCAAGATGTTCTTTTCTTTCTCTGGCCTGCTGTTGTAATCTCTCCTTGGTTGTT
>DATCRE010000772.1:0-2310 GCA_036569145.1 Cyclobacteriaceae bacterium | reverse complement strand
GCTCACACATCATTCTTTCAACAAAAAATGGGTATTGGATTCATGGCCGTTCAGGACAATATTGGGTCTAATAAAAATACAGAAGTTAACATAACATACGCTTATAAAATTGATCTTGGACAGAGCCGCATATCTTTTGGTTTGCAAGGCGGCATGTTGAACTATCGCTCCAACAGCGACAACCTTAACCCCTATGATCCTGGTGCCTGGCAGGCCAATCAAAATATAACAAAGCCTAATCTTGGCGCAGGCATGATACTGAGCAGCGAACGATATTTCATCGGCATCTCATCACCACGCATGTTGAATGAAAAGGCTTCTGTGGGATCCTCGAGCGTGAGTATCTATAAACAACATCTCTATGGGATGGCGGCTTACATTTTCATTTTATCTGAACGAATAAAGTTCAAACCATCCATCCTGGTAAAAGGTGTTCAAGGTGCACCAATCTCTGCCGACCTGAATACGTCCTTCATTATTGACGACACATACACAGCAGGGTTATTCACCAGAAACCTAAATACGTATGGGTTGTTGCTGCAAGCCAGAATGACAAAGGGATACCGGTTCTCCTATATTTTTGAAGTGCCCTCCAATAAGTCAGTTGGTGTGCGCTACCCTACACATGAGGTCTGCCTGGGCATAAACATGGCGTTGATTAAATCTCACAGCCGTTCCTTTTCTAATTTCTAGGTCAAAATAAAATTGGCTTTATCCAGGTTAGTTGAACCTTTTACTAACATTCCTGTTTACTTTGTAAGAATGAAAGTAAGAGTTTCGAGAAAAGAACATTTTAATGCAGCGCATCGCCTTTTTAATCCGGCCTGGTCAGATGAAGAGAATTTCAAAATATTCGGCAAGTGTAGCAATCCAAATTACCACGGCCACAATTACGAATTAATAGTAAGTGTGGTAGGAGAAACAAACCCTCAGACTGGCTATGTGTTTGACATGAAAATACTTAGCGACCTTATTCGGGATCATGTCTTGAAGAGGTTTGATCATAAAAATTTAAACCTGGATTCGGAGTACTTTAAAGAATTGAACCCCTCGGCAGAAAATATCGCAGTAGTCATTTGGAATATACTGAGATCGAAAATTGATACTACTTTTGACCTGAAAATTACTTTATATGAGACAGAAAGAAATTTCGTTGAATATCCAGCCTCTTAACCAGGAAGGCAAAGAAAAAGATGATGACGAGCTGGATGATCACGTCAGTACTTCTGCCGAAACTCCTCTTCGTGCTGATGCTTTTGACATGGATGACGAGACTAAAATTGACAAGATTGAGTCTCACTTCCGCGAGATCATGAATGTTCTGGGTCTTGACCTGACTGACGACAGCCTTAGTGGAACACCGCGCCGGGTTGCCAAGATGTATGTTAAGGAAGCATTCAGCGGCCTCAACCCAAAGAACAGACCCAACGCACGTCTCTTCGAAAACAAGTATAACTACGACCAGATGCTGGTTGAAAAAGAGATCACGTTCTTTTCTCATTGCGAACATCATTTTGTGCCTATCTACGGAAAAGCACACGTGGCATACTTCTCATCAGGCAAGGTTATCGGTCTTTCTAAAATCAATCGCATCGTTCAGTTCTTTGCTAAAAGACCACAAGTGCAGGAGCGCCTTACTGTTCAGATTGGTAAGGAGTTAGAACGCGTATTGAAAACTGAAGATGTAGGTGTTGTAATAGATGCCAACCACATGTGCGTAGCATCGCGCGGTGTTGGCGACACTAACAGCAAGACCGGCACAGCCTATTTTTCAGGTAAATTCAAAGATGAAAACATAAAGCGTGAGTTTCTGAATTATATCAACTCTAAATAGTTTTGAGCTACCAGCTTTGAGTTTCGAGACCATTGCTCTGGCAAAAACATTAAACTATAGAAATCTAAATAGACTCTGGAATTAGAGGATTCTTAAAAAAATCCGGAGAATTTAAAATCGAGCTACCAGCTCTGAATTACGATTACCAAACTCGTAGCTCAAAACTGGTAGCTCGAACCTTTTATAGACCACCTCAGAATGTCCATGAATAGCCTCATTATGAAGGAAATAGGATTTAATTTAACTATTTTAGCAAAGCACAAATTCTACAACGTTGCACGTCATGGTCAGGGCCTAAAAAGATTCTCTATATGTCACTCGAAAAAGAAATTCACCAACGCGAATTTCGAAATGAATACCAGAAGGTTTTAGTCAACATCATCCATACCAACAATTACCTGGTGAGTAAAATGAATGAGGTTCTTAAACCATACGACATCACTCGTCAACAGTACAATGTACTTCGCATTTTAAGA
>DATCRE010000771.1:0-5296 GCA_036569145.1 Cyclobacteriaceae bacterium | reverse complement strand
AGAGGTGGTGATATTAAATACAGGGATATTAACCACGATGGTGTAATAAACGCTGACGACGTGGTTGCTATCGGTTATCCTACTCAACCTGAGATCATCTATGGAATTGGACCATCATTAACGTATAAACGACTTGATTTTGGTTTCATGTTTCAGGGAGCTGCGCGCTCAACATTTTTCATCGATCCTCTTAAAACATCTCCCTTCATTCAGTTCGGAGGTTTTGACTGGAACAATAACAAAAACCTGATTGCAGGAACAGGATATCAGAATGGTGAATTGCAAGCTATTCATGAAAACCACTGGTCTGAAGAGAATCCTAATCCTTATGCTTTCTGGCCACGGTTAAATACAAACATTGAGGCAAACAACCTGGTGCAATCTACATGGTGGATGCGCAGCGGAAGTTTTATACGTCTTAAAACAGTAACGTTGGGATATTCTTTTCCTTCGCTGAGCAAAACAGTTTCTATAAAACCAAGAGCTTATTTATCTGCCAACAATCTATTTGCTATAAGCAATTTCAAACTCTGGGATGTTGAGATGGGTGGTAATGGATTAGGTTATCCGGTTCAGGCTGTGTACATGGCGGGAATTCAGCTCAACTTTTAATTATTAGAAATATGAATATGAAACGATATACATTGATTCTTAAAAAAGCGGATGCAATTAAACGACCATCGTTAACGGTGATGTCTGTTTTATTTGCTCTCGTTTTCGCAATCACTTCGTGTAATAAATTTCTGGACGTAGTTCCCGACAATGTTGCCACGATAGACCATGCTTTCGCATTGAAGAATGAAGCTGAAAAGTATTTATTCACATGTTACTCCTACTTACCTAAAACAGGTGACGGTTGGTATAATTTAGGTATGATGAGTGGCGATGAAATCTGGTTGCCGCAAAATAACAGAACATACTGGAATCCCGCTTTTCTAATTGCTCAAGGTGGTCAGAATAGAAATGCACCTTTACTTGATGTATGGCGCGGCTTGCAAAACGGAGCTGCCTATGGATCTGAGAAGAGACTTTTTGCCGGCATCAGAAACTGCAATGTCTTCCTTGAAAATATGAGCGACTTAAACAAAGTTCCTGACATTACACTTGACGAACGTATGAAGTGGATTGGTGAAGTAGAATTCTTAAAGGCTTATTATCATTTTTATCTGCTCAGAATGTATGGTCCCATTCCCATTATCGATAAGAATGTTCCTATCAATGCCGATGTACAATCAAGCTACGTAAAACGTGCTCCTATCGATGAGTGTGTAAACTATATATCAGCGCTGCTGGACTCTGCCGCTAATAAATTACCTATGGAAGTAGAAAATGAAACTACTCAAATGGGAAGAATTACCAAGCCTATTGCACTTGCCGTAAAAGCTAAATTATGGTTAACAGCTGCAAGTCCGTTATTTAATGGTAACAACGATTATGCCGGCTTCACCGATAATTCAGGAACAGCATTATTCAATCCTTCAGTTGATGTTACAAAATGGACGAAAGCACGTGATGCAGCAAAAGCAGCCATCGATGCAGCAGAAGGTATAGGACGTCAGCTGTACACGTATACCAACGATCCTTACGGACTCAATCAAATTACCAAGACACAACTTGGCATCCGTCAGGCAGTGTCAGAACCCTGGAACAGTGAGATTATATGGGGCAACTCAAACAGCTATTTCTGGAATTCGAATATGTGCCAGATTCTTTTAACAGGTACAAAAGCGCAGAACAGGCTGCCAACGCCTGGCGTATGGGAAGCTCCCATTAAAATCGCTAAAATGTTCTACACAAAAAATGGTGTGCCGATCGAAGAAGACAAGACATTGAATTTTTCTGATTACGAGCAATTACGCAAGTCAACAAAAAATGAAAGCTATAACATCAAAACAGGATACACTACAGCACGTCTGAATTTTGATCGTGAGAATCGTTTTTATGCTGACTTAGGTTTCGATGGTGGAATCTGGTATAAAAAAGATGCTCGTGGTGTAGACACCGCATACTATGCGCAAACAAAATATGGTGATTTAGGTGGAGCACCTTCAACACTAAGCTGGAATGAAACAGGTTACTATCTGAAAAAGCTGGTGAACTGGGAAATGGTATTCAGCGATAATGATGGTACTACTTATGTTAGTTATCCATGGCCTGAAATTCGTCTTGCTGATCTTTACCTGATGTATGCAGAAGCTTTGAATGAAGTAGACCCTGGGTCGTTGGAAGCCATTACATACCTGGATAAAATAAGAACAAGAGCTGGACTAAGTGGTGTCGTTGACTCGTGGACAAACTACTCGTCATCTCCAGGCAAGTATACCAGCCAGGAAGGACTTCGTGAAATCATTCATCGTGAGCGTCTTATTGAACTTGCATTCGAAGGCCATCGCTTCTGGGATCTTCGCCGTTGGAAGGAAGCCGCCACAGAACTGAACAAAGACATTACCGGATGGAATTTCACCGCTACATCAACAGCAGATTATTATAAGGAAACACATATCTATAGCCAGACCTTTGTAACACCACGTGATTATCTGTGGCCTGTAGGCGATGTGGATACAAGAAAAAATCCTAACCTGGTAGAAAACCCAGGTTGGTAATCATGATAATTTTTTTGAATAAAAATATAATAAGCTATGAAGGCAAATAATATTAAAACAGGAATCTACGCAGCAATTACGTTGCTCTTAATGATTTCCTGTAAGGACGAGTTCTCAGATCACAAGCCAGTGAGCTCAGATGCAACTGCTCCTCAACAAATAACAGAAGTACAAGTCACAAACAAACCTGGTAGTGCTAAGATAACTTACAAGACTCCTGCTGATGCCAACTTACTTTACGTGAAGGCTGAGTACACCATTACATCTGGTAAAGCAATGGAAGTAAAAGCTTCCTATTTTGCAGATTCATTAGTACTGGAAGGCTTTGCCGATACACTTGAGCACGAAGTGAAAGTCTATACAGTAAGTCGCAGTGAAGTAAAATCTCAACCCACAACGGTAAAGATAAAACCTCTCCTTGCTCCAATATGGCCTGTATACCAAAGTTTGAAAATTATTAATGCTTTTGGTGGTTACAAGCTCACTGCAGAGAACGTAACAAAATCATCTATTGCCATTCTTGTGATGAAGCGTAACGTGTTAAACGAATGGGAAGTAGATAACGACTTGAGCATTTACACATCAACCAACGTTATCACGTCACAGAAAAGTGGCATGGACACTCTTACGCGACAATATGGTATTGCTGTGAGAGACCGTTGGGGAAATATAACCGACACACTTCTTCAACAAGTAGATCCTATCTATGAAGTAGAACTTAACACAGCCAACTTCAAAGCTTTCTCATTGCCGGGCGATCCGGTTCAACAACCAGGAGCAGCCATTGAGAACATGTGGAATAAAACATACGGCTGGCCTGTAAGCTTTACAAGTCTGGCAACGGCAACATTAAAAACACCATCAATCGTTACTATCGATATGGGAGTTTCAGCAAAGCTTAGTAAAGTATGGATAAGACCATTTAAAGAGTTGAGCAATTTGTATTATGGCTTCACAACCCTGAAGCGTTTTGAATTGTGGGGATCAACAAGTCCAAACCTGGATGGTAGTCTTGATGCCAGCTGGACATTGCTTGGCACGTATGAACTTAAAAAACCATCGGGCTCAGCCGGTTCTACAGAAACTGCTTCAGACCAGGAAGCTGCTGCCGCCGGATTCTACTATGACATTGATTTAAGTGCACCCAAGATCAGGTACATGAGAATACGATGCCTTGAAAACTGGGCAGGATCATGTCCGCAAAGTGTAGATGAACTGAAAATTTTCGGAGATCCACGCTAAGCCAAATTTTAATCATTGACCTTATTTTTTATTTGGTAAGGTCTTATCTAAAACATCAAACTATGAGAAACATATATGACAAGAAACACATACTGGCCTGCCTCGGCATGCTGCTATGTTTTGCAATAATGGTCTCCTGTACTGAATGGGATGAATATAAGAAGTACACTAAAGATGGCGAGATTATTTATGTTGGAAAGTTCGACACGGCCGTAGTTTTCCCTGGTAAGGAACGCGTACGCCTGTGGGGGCTTCTTACACCTGATCCGAAAATTGTTAAATGTAAAATTTTGTGGGGCACTACTGACTCTGTCATGTATGACATTAATCCAACAGAATCAGGTAATGTATTCGATCAGACTTTCGCTGTGACTGAAGGAACGAAGAGCTTTACCATATACACCTACGATTCCGATGGCAACTCTTCAATAGCGGTTACATCAACAGGAAATTCGTATGGAGCCCGCTATCGTAATACGTTGTATAATCGCAAGATCAAATCAATAGATTATGATACTGATACCACTACCATTTATTGGGATATCATCGACAAGATGCTTGGCCCTGTGCAAATGGAAATACGATACAAAGCTGTAACAGGTGATACGGTTGTCATAACGCCTGCAACGGAATCGGTAAGTATATTGAAAGGTCTCCAATATCAAACAGAAGGTTTCACATACCGCACCGTATTCAAGCCTTTACCTGTTAAGGAGAATGTAGTTTGTATCGATACATTTTGCACAGCATACAGCGCAAAGGGAATTCCAACCTTTGTAGAAAAAGAACTGGACAGGTCACTGTTTAAAGCAGCGTCATTAACAGGCGATGCAAGCGCCCAGGGTGGTTCGGGTGGAGTTGCTGGCATGTGGGATGGCTCAGCACAGAATAACTATGGCGGCGCCAACTTCACAGATATCGGATCTGGCGGAAGCTCTCCTCAAATGGTTACTCTTAACCTCGGCCTAAAAGCCAAGTTGAGCAGAATAACAATTTATCCTTTCCAGGAATGGTGGGGAGCATATTATGAATTCTCAACCATACACCAGTTTGAAATATGGGGCTCTTCTGCTCCGAGCAGTAACGGCACATTAGATGCAAGCTGGACATTGCTAACATCTGGTGTATTGGCTAAACCATCCGGACAAGGAACAGGTCAGGAAAGTGCTGCGGATGTTGCTGCTGCACAAGCCGGCTTTACGTTTGATCTGGACTCCAACGCTCCTAAAGTGAAATATGTAAGAATAAGATGTCTGCAAAACAAAGAAGGATTTTACAAGAGCAATAGTGAAGCTTTCTTTAGTGTAGCCGAGGTCAGACTTTACGGACTACTTCCTGAATAATTCTTATCGCCAATTAGTTAAAAGTAATAAGCCGTCTCAGAATCTGAGACGGCTTTTATTTTGAAATTAATTTTCTCAGTTTCTCAGTGTAAAAGAATGGTCTATTCG
>DATCRE010000770.1:0-2706 GCA_036569145.1 Cyclobacteriaceae bacterium | reverse complement strand
AAAAACAGATCAGACAATCCGCTTTACATTTACGTTGACCGTTTCAAACTTCATATACTTTCATGCTCAGGTGGAAAATTGATTTACTACAATCAGTTTGCCATCAAACAATTTTCTGATTATGTGAAGTACATTATGCTGGTTATGAAATCACTTAACCTGAACCAGCAGACAAGCCAGGTTGTATTGTGGGGATATATCGGTAAGAATTCTCCTCACTACCAGGAGTTTTATAAATACATTAACAATGTTATGTTTGGAGAACTCCCCTCCTACCTTAATTTCAGTTACATGTTTGACGAAGTTCAGGAGCATCATTTCTTCGATACGTACAGCATGCATTTACTCGGCGAATAAAACAGATGACGAAAAAGATTGCGCTCTTTCCCGGCTCATTTGACCCCTTCACCAAAGGTCATGAAGACATTGTTTTACGCGGCCTTAAAATCTTTGATGAAATTATTATCGCTATCGGGTATAACAGTAAAAAGAGTTCTCGCTACTTCGATCTTGAATTTATGCAGGAGCGTATCAGCTCTGCCTTTACAAAATACCCCAATATAAAAGTGGTTGTGTTTTCAGAACTTACTGCTGAGTACGCCCGAAAAAATGGCGCTCAATATCTATTGAGAGGACTTCGAAACACTACTGATTTTGAATACGAGAATGGTATAGCACAAGTAAACCGCTATCTCAATTCAGAATTAGAGTCTGTGTTCTTAATCACATCGCCTGAGTATGCTTCCATAAGCTCAACCATCATTCGCGAGGTACACAAATACCAGGGCGATGTCTCCAAGTTTCTTCCTTACGAACTTTAGCGAATAGAATTTATTTCCATCAACTCATAGTATTGTTCAAATACATAACTGATGGATTTATATGAATGCTCAAGAGCATGATAAACTTCTTTGGGATTCATCCAGCGAACTTCCTCAATATCTTCTTCAACGCTGGGCCTCATGCGGGCATCGTCAATGATGTCCATAACATACCACTTGGTTTTTTTTAGCATGGCTCGCTTGTTCATGGTATAGGTATGCCAGGTGGTGCATATCTTTTTGCCGAGCTTTACTGTTACCGTGCATTCCTCAAAAACTTCGCGCACGGCAGTTTCTTTATACTTCTCTTTCTTTTCCTTTTTTCCCTTTGGTAAATCCCATTTCTTCATGCGATAGATCATCAGGAATTTATCTTTCTTACGAATAAGACCACCCGCAGCTTTCACTACTTTAAACTTGCTGCGTAAATACATTCGAATAGAATTGTAATCAGTAGCCGATAATACCAATGAGAGCAGGTTAGTAGGAACTTTAGAATTCAGAAAATTTAATATCAGGTCCAGATCAGATTCCTTTACATTCTTAATCCAAACATGATGAATCAGTTTAGCCTGCGTAATCGGCTCACTGGCAGCATCTACAACATGATTTATTTTGCCAGCATCGAAATTCGCATCGGCTTTTAATATCTTGACGGGAACATCGTTGATAAAAATGATCATCTGCAGCGCATTTACTTCTTAACCATGTTCGCAAAAGAGTAAATAATTTGGAAGGTGGCAAGCAGATTAGAAAGTTTTTAAAAAGTATTTAATACAGAGACACATTTCCGATCGTTGAACGCCTCATTTTTTTAGTTCATATTTGCTGACTCAAAATTGCGAATCATGCCCATTATCAAAGTTCAGGAAGAAACAGGCGCCAAAATAGCCTCAGCATTGCTTAAGATTCAAGCTATTAAACTTAGCATCGACAAACCTTTTACCTGGAGCTCAGGCTGGAAATCACCAATCTATTGTGATAACAGGTTATCATTATCTTATCCTGATGTGCGTCGTGCTGTTTGTGAAGGACTGGTGAGTGCCATCAAAGAAAATTTTTTCACAGCAGAATCTATTGCAGGCGTAGCCACTGCGGGCATAGCACAAGGCGCGCTGGTAGCCGAAGCCATGAATCTTCCCTTTCTTTATGTTCGTCCGAAACCAAAAGATCATGGAATGGAAAACCTGATTGAAGGTAAAATAACCAAAGGACAAAAAGTTGTTGTTATTGAAGATCTGGTTTCAACCGGTGGAAGTTCTCTTAAAGCAGCACAAGCGTTGAAAGAAGCAGGTTTTGAAGTGTTGGGTATGGTATCAATCTTCAACTACGGATTTGATGTAGCGTCACGAAATTTTTATGATGCTAATCTCTCACTCATTTCATTAAGCGATTATAGTTACCTACTGCGCTATGCATTAGATCAGAAATACATTACCGAAGAGGAAGCTATCTCTCTAAAAGCCTGGCGCGTTGATCCGGGCAACTGGAAAAAATAATGTCGAAACCCAATATCAATACATTTGCTCCCACCAGCCAGGTAAAAGAATCAGCCCAGCTAAATGCATTAGATAAGGGAAGCCATGTAATTGTTATCGGCGCTGGTGCTTTTGGTGGATGGTCTGCCTTGTACCTGCGACGACGGGGGTTCAATGTAACACTTATAGATGCCTGGGGTGCTGGCAACTCACGATCAAGCTCAGGCGACGAGACCCGGATAATTCGTTCTACCTACGGAGGCAATGAGACTTATTTCGATATGAATGTTCGTGCTCTTCAGCTTTGGAAAGAGAACGAAAAAATATTTGATAAAAAACTGTTTCACAACACCGGTGTGCTCTGGTTCTGTTACGAAGAAAAAACACCACTGGTCGATGATTCTATT
>DATCRE010000769.1:0-10816 GCA_036569145.1 Cyclobacteriaceae bacterium | reverse complement strand
TAGATATGGAAAGCAACCTGCTGATTACAGCTAAGGTAAGGAAGTGATGGGTGAGATCAAAAGGTGCTGTCCACAGTCGACAGACCATGGTCCACGGTTGGTTAGACAGACATTGACAAGTTACTCCTCGCTACTATCGACTATTGACAATGGACTATCGACTAGATTTACTCCTCGCTACCGTGGACCGCCGACAGTGGACCGTGGACAGTGGACAGTGGACCGTGGACTGCTACGCATTAATCTTATCCTTCTGAATTTTCTTTTTCAATGCGTTCTTTTCGAGGTAGCGAACAATTTTTCCGGCGATATCAACTTTGGTAGCACCTTCAATGCCTTCGAGGCCTGGTGATGAATTGACTTCAAGAATAAGCGGGCCACGTTTTGAACTTAGCATATCGACACCTGCAACACCTAATCCCATTTTCTTGGCGGCCATGATAGCAGTTGCTTTTTCTGCACGACTAAGTTTTACTACTGTAGCCGTTCCTCCTCGATGTAAATTAGATCTGAACTCTCCTTCTTTGGCTTGTCGACGCATGGCTCCAACTACTTCTCCATCGACAACAAATGCACGAATGTCTGAGCCTTTAGATTCCTTAATGTATTCCTGAACCATGATACGAGCATGTAAACCGTGGAATGCTTCAATTACAGATTGAGCAGCTTTCTTATTTTCAGCTAATACAACGCCAAGCCCTTGCGTTCCTTCCAGTAGTTTAATTACAACGGGAGCACCTCCTACTGCTTCTATGATACCTTCTGTTTCGCGAGAGTAATCCATAAAGATTGTTTTAGGCAAACCTAAACCTGCACGCGACAATATTTGTAAGCAACGAAGCTTATCGCGTGAACGAATCAAGGCTTGAGATTCAATGGCGGTAAAAACTTTCATCATCTCAAACTGCCGCACAACAGCCGCACCATAAAAAGTAACAGATGCCCCTATACGAGGGATGACAGCATCGAAGTAATCCAATCTTCTACCCTGATATAATACAACAGGGTTTTTCTTTTCGATGAAAAGTACGCACTTGAGATGATCTATCACTTCAACTTTATGGCCTCGCGCTTCACACGCTTGTTTAAGTCGCTTGGTAGAATATAATTTAGCATTGCGTGAAAGAATAGCAATATTCATAGCATGAACAGTTAACCAAATTAATGTCAGACAAATTACTTACAATAAATTAAGCCTGACGACTCTTGGTGTTGAAAGATAGATTTTTTTTTGTTACGTCAATGAGAAATCTCTTGCGTAGAATTTTACGTCCCAGTAACACAGGGAAACGTAAATTATCCCGATCGCTTAGCGAGAACTCAGCGCGTATTAAACGGTCAAATATGCGGATGGTTGTTTTAATAACGTATCGTGTTTCAACAATACCAAATGAATTTTTAATCTCTCGCTGGGTAAAGTTTTTAAACGTATACTTCATCCCGGTAAACTCCGGATGCTCGGCATCCAGCAATACAAATTCCAGCTGACCATTCACAACTTTTGCTCCACAACTATGAAGGCTACACGTATAGGCACCAGTATCAATCTTTGCATGGATATTGCTCAGCCCTAGCTCGGGCAAATCAACACGGTCTGAACGGCCTAATATTACCATGAATCATAATTATCAGCACAATATGCTCATGGTTTTGTAAGGATTCAACTGATCAGTAGAATTTATTTATACACATTCACTACTCCACTGAATTAACAAGGAAAAAATAAGTGAATGTTATCACAATAAAATTATAGTGTCTTTAACAGATAGTTTTTAAACTCGTCAAAGCCATTGCCAATGTTCACACTTAACTTAGAACCTCGCATAAACTTTTGCAGAACTTCTGGCAACTGAATATTTTGTTGTAGTGTATTCTCAACAACATCCTGAAATTTACCAGGGTGTGCTGTCTCTAGAAATACTCCACTTGCCGTTGACTTATTTTCGGAGAGATATTTTTTCAATCCCAGATAACCAACGGCTCCATGTGGATCGAGAACGTACTTATAATTCGCATAAACATTACGCATTGCTTCGCGCGTCTCATCATCAGTAACTGCGTAGCCAGCAATATCTTTTGATAACGCATCAAAGTCATTGTTATACAAATCAAGCATACGCACAAAGTTGCTTGGATTGCCAACGTCCATAGCGTTACTGATGGTTTGCGTTGATGATCGCGGTGTAAACAATTTAGTAGCTAAATATTCAGGCACAATGTCGTTTGCATTTGTAACCGCTACAAACTTCTCGATGGGGAGGCCCATACGTTTTGCTAACAATCCACCTGTTAAGTTTCCAAAGTTTCCACTAGGCACTGAGAATATTACAGGTTTATTTTTCCTGCTAAGTTGTGAGTAAGCATAGAAATAATAGAACGACTGCGGTATCAATCGCGCAATGTTAATTGAATTGGCTGATGTCAAATAATATTTGCTTTGTAATTCATCATCCAGGAAAGCAGTTTTTACCAGACGCTGACAATCATCGAACGTGCCATCAACTTCAAGCGCTGTAATGTTTTTGCCAAGCGTAGTAAATTGTTTCTCCTGGACATCACTTACTTTACCAGAAGGATAAAGAACAATAACTTTTGTTCCTGGTACTCCCAGAAAACCATTCGCTACTGCGCTACCTGTATCGCCCGATGTAGCTACCAGGATAATAATCTCTCTATGTTGCTTGCTGGCAAAGTGACCTAACAATTGCGACATAAAACGTGCACCGAAATCTTTAAAGGCCATCGTTGGCCCGTGAAATAATTCCAATGCATAAATATCCTTTTCAACTTCTGCAAGCGGTGCATCAAATTGAATAGTATGATCAACAATTCGTTTTAAATCAGATGTTGAAAGATCATCACCTAAAAGAGCTTGTGCTACCGCAAAGCCAATCTCCTGAAATGATTTGGTATGAATGTTTGCAAAAAAATCAGAAGACAATACAGGAATATGCTCCGGCATATACAACCCATTATCAGGTGCAAGTCCTTTTGTAACAGCTTGCTCCAGACTTACTTTCTGATTCTTATTATTCGTACTGTAAAAATTCATGCTATTATATTTCAGATTTCAAGTTTCAAATTTCAGATTTATGTTCAACCATCAGTGGCAAATGACTAGCCAACTGTCGACAGTTGACCATGGTCTGTCGACCATCAACTAATCACCCTCGCTCCCTGTGCATTTATCTTGGAAACAAAAACATCGCTATTCAACTTAAGTTTTTGAAATTCCTGTTGAATAGCTTCTCCTGTTTTTGCAGCCGTAGCAGCATCATTGCTTAACACAAAAATAGTTGGACCTGAACCTGAGATACCACAACCTAATGCACCAGCTTTGAGTGCCGCCGCCTTCATGATATCGAAGCCTGGTATCAGAACAGAACGAATAGGTTCTGCAACAACATCTTTTAATGAGCGACTGATCAATCCATAATCAGGCTTCATTAAGCCAACAACAAGTCCAGCAATGTTACCCCACTGTGTGATGGCATCCTTCATAGGAATTGCTGGCTTCAATACACGACGTGAATCTTCCGTTTTCAATTCAAGGTGTGGATGTACCAATGTACAATACAGTTGATCGGGTACAGGTATGTTTGTAACATCTAACGGATCATAACCACGAATCAAAACAAATCCTCCCAATAACGAGGGTGCAACGTTATCAGCATGAGCTGAACCACAAGCAATACGCTCTGCTTCCATCGCAAAAGGAAGAAGCTGCTCACGTGTAAACGGTTCATTCATTAAGTGGTTGATAGCTACCAATGCTGCAGCCGAACTGGCAGCACTCGAACCCATGCCACTACCGAGTGGTAAATATTTATTTAATTCAATGCTCACTCCCTGATTGCTATTGATAGCCTTTAGAAAAGCCAGCACAGCAACACCTGATGTATTCTTCTCTGCCTCTAACGGAAGCCTGCCCTGGTCACCTGTAATACTGGTGATTACCACACCAGGCTCGTCTTTCAATGTTAATATTACTTCATCTCCCGGTGCATCAACAGCAAAGCCGAAAATATCAAACCCACAGGAAACGTTGGCCACTGTTGCTGGCGCAAAAGCTTTTATCTTTTTCATTTCTTAATTAGTCATTAGTAATTGGTCATTAGGCACTAGTCGCAATCTGAAATTCAAAACTTGAAATCTGAAATTACTTCGAATAATGTCCAATTCGTATAATGTCAGCAAACACTCCGGCCGCTGTAACTTCTGCTCCTGCACCAGGCCCACGTATCACCATGGGGCGATCGTGATAACGCTCTGTTGTTAACAGAATAATGTTATCGCTACCTGCTAATGAATAGAACGGATGCTGATCATTAACTGAACTTAACTGGATTTTAACTTTTCCATTTTCTAATACTGCCATGTAACGAAGCTTCTCTTTGCGCTCTGCTGCTTGCTTGCGTAATGCTTCGAAAGCAGCATCATGCTTTTCAAGCTTGGCAAAGAAAGTATCGATTGACATTTCTCCCTGGCAATCCTCTGGCACCAGGTTTTCAACTTTGATATCAGACAACTCTAAATGAGAGCCTGCTTCGCGTGACAAAATCAAAATCTTGCGCGCTACGTCCATACCATTCAAATCATCGCGAGGATCTGGCTCAGTATATCCTTTTGCTTTCGCTTCTTTTACTACATCACTGAACTTTCTGCCTTCGGTAAATGAGCTATAGATGTAATTCAACGTACCACTAAGCACAGCTTCAATGCGAACTACTTTGTCACCGCTTAACAACAAATCATTCAACGTATTGATCACTGGCAATCCTGCACCAACATTTGTTTCATACAAGAATTTTGCGCCGCGTTTGAAAGCTGTCTTTTTCAACGTCTGATATTTCTCCAACGGACCTGAGTTTGCTTTCTTGTTTGGCGTTATAATTGATATGTTGGCGGATAGTATCTTTTCATAGTTGTTAGTAACATCTTCACTTGAAGTATTATCAACAAAAATACAGTTGGGTAAATTCAACGAGATCATGTGATCTACAAATGATTTCATCGTCATGCTTTCGCCTGACTGATTCATCTCTTCAACACAGGTCTGAAGATTCAGTCCTTCTTCTTTAAAGATCATCTTCTTGCTGTTTGCTATCGCCACAACATTTACTTCGAGCAGATTATCTTTTGCAAGCTTTGCATATTGCTCTTGAATCATGGCAAGAAGAGTTTTACCAATCAAGCCAGTGCCAACCATAAACACATTTAACAGTTTTCTATCCGATAAGAAGAAAGCTTCATGTAAAGCGTTCAACGCTTTTGCTACATCGGCCTGATTAATAACAGCAGAGATATTAAGCTCTGAAGAACCTTGTGCGATAGCGCTCACGTTAATACCGTTCTTGCCTAATGCACTAAACATTCTTCCACTTGTACCTGGACTATGTTTCATGCCCTCACCTACTACAGCTACAATAGCAAGATCACTTTCAATTTTTACTTCATCAATCTCTTCTCCTTTTATTTCATATTGAAATTCTTTCTCGATAGCATTCTTTGCCTGCATGGCAAACTGTCCTTCAACTACAAAACATATTGAGTGTTCTGAAGATGCCTGGCTAATCAGAATCACATTGATCTTCTCACGACCAAGCGTTCCGAACAAACGCATGGAAACACCAGCAACACCAAGCAAACCACTCCCCTGCACACTGAGTAAACTAATATTCTTAACCGACGAAATTCCTTTAATCAGTTTACCATTTACAGATTCAGCACTGATAACAGTTCCTTTGAATGAAGGATTGAACGTGTTCTTAATCCAGATAGGAATGCTGTTTACCATAGCGGGCTGCATGGTAGCAGGGAAAATTACTTTTGCACCAAAGTGCGATAGCTCCATTGCTTCTTCATAACTCATCTGAGGAACAGTGAAAGCTTTCTTCACCATTCGTGGATCAGCAGTCATCATTCCATCAACATCAGTCCATATCTCAAGGTCTGAGGCTTTCAATGCACCTGCAAAAATAGCCGCTGTGTAGTCAGAGCCACTTCGGCCAATAGTAGTAGTTTCACCACTTTCTGATGTACCGATAAAGCCAGTAATGATTTGAAGATTCTTATGTTGCTTGAAGTGATCCTGAATGAGTTTATTCGTCACGACGAAATCAATTTTCGCATTACCGAATTGCTGATCGGTACGAACTACATTGCGCGCATCAAGAAAATCTGCTGCAATACCGTTGTTCTTATACGCTTCAGCAATAATGTAAGCTGAAAGACGCTCACCAAAACTCATGATATAATCAAGCGTTCGTGGCGTACGCTCACGCACAAGGAAAGTACCGTGCAATAAATCTTCAAGTTCATTCATCATAAACTTGACTTGCGCCAGAATGCTGCTTTGCTTTTGTACATCTACCAATGCGCGCACAGCATCGAGGTGACGCTTTTCTATTTCTGCTAACTTGTCTTTATATAACGGATTACCATTTAATGCCAGAACACTTAATTGAATAAGCATATCCGTTGTACCACCAAACGCTGAAAAAACAAGTGCCACATTGCCTTCCTTCAGGTAAGGCTTAGTTATTTCAATAACTGATTGTATCCGTTCCGGGGTGGCCACCGACGAACCACCAAATTTTAAAATTTTCATGAATGTTGTCTATTCGTATTTGTAAGGACTTGATTGTTGTGATTACTAGCCTCGTCTCCTGGAGTTGGGCCATAATCAGCCATGTTGGGGTATAAAGACATGACGGGTCACCCCGTAATTGTTGTAGTAACGGTAGAAATAAAAGTGCAAGCACATGCAGCCCCGAACGAGGTCATGCTGATGGCGATATTTATTTTGCTGGCTTGCATAATTGCGCCGCTAAATAATGAATAGAAAAGGTGGATTACAAAAAAAATTCATGATTTTTGTGCGCTGAAAAAACAAACGAACAGTTGATAGTATAATTAATTTCAGGTTTCCGAATTTCAGATTTCAAGTTACGATCCACTAGAAATCTGAAATTCAGAAATCTGAAATCCAAAATTTGAAATCCGAATTGAATGGAGCATAGAAAGAAGTTTCCCCGCGAGTCTGCCGTAAGTATGACAGAACTTGTTTTACCCAATGATACCAACACATTGAACAACCTGATGGGTGGACGACTCATGCATTGGATGGATATTGTTTCGGCTATTGCCGGGCAAAAGCACTCCAATAGAATTGTGGTTACTGCTTCGGTCGATAATATCTCGTTTAAACATCCTATCCGGTTAGGTAATGTTGTTACATTGAAAGCCAGGGTAACACGAGCCTTCAAATCATCAATGGAAATTCGAATTGATGTCGAAGCCGAAGATGCTCCATCCGGAAAAAAGTTTGAGAGCAACGTTGCCTACTTTACATTTGTAGCGCTGGACGAAAATGGAAAGCCAACGGATGTACCTGAGCTGGTACCGGAAACTGATGATGAGAAAGCACTCTTCGAAGGTGCTCTGCGTCGCAGGCAACTTCGACTTATCCTTGCTGGTAAAATGAAACCCAGCGAAGCCAACGAATTAAAGTCTCTATTTGACATCAAATAATTGTGAGCATACAACCATCACCATTTGAAAATTTATTCCAGGAAGAACTTTATCAGATTCCGGGAAGAACTGTTATTGTCTCCTCCAAAAACTGGATTGAAATATCAGATGAAGAGCGTACGGTTCTAAACAAAATGCTGGCAGCTGTAAAACTTAACCTCGCCTCTGTTCAGATTCTTCATCTCCAAAAATTTTCTATGCAAGACTTGCAGGCATTTTCACCTGCACGAATATTAGTGTTTGGTGCAACCATTCAGGAGGTTTCACAACTCTATACAAACACACTTGTTGATGCTGTTCCCGTGATCGTAGCCGATTCCATTGACAAGCTTGACGACGCCAAAAAGAAAAGTCTGTGGCTGGCCTTGAAGCAAATGTTTGGAATCTAAAATGAATCTCTCTTGCAGTCTTTTGTTTTGAAGGTCTCACCCAACTTCGGGATATACATTCATACGATGCTTTAAATCAATGAAATCCATCAAACAGCAAAAAATGCTATACTTTGTGTGTTAGGGATGTTATTTTATATTTGCGCAAGTTTTTGAAGACCATCTCCATGAAGGGATGGTTTTTTTAACGCTTTTATAATCAAAACCTTAAAACATGAGTAATATCCTATTCCTAATCCCGGCATTTGGCATTGTCGGGTTGATTGCAATGGCAATCAAATCTGCCTGGGTCAAAAAGCAAGATGCCGGAGACACCAAAATGCAAGAACTTTCTGGTTATATTGCCGATGGCGCCATGGCGTTTCTAAAAGCAGAATGGAAAATTCTAACTTACTTCGCAGTTATCGCCGCTATTCTTTTAGGATGGTCAGGTACATTGGGTGAAGAGTCTCATCCTTTTATTGCGTTCTCATTTTTAATTGGTGCTATCCTATCTGCTTTTGCAGGATATCTGGGAATGAAGATCGCTACAAAATCTAACGTTCGCACAACACAAGCTGCCAGAACAAGTTTAGCTCAAGCACTTCGTGTATCCTTCACCGGCGGATCCGTAATGGGTATTGGCGTTGCAGGTCTTGCCATCCTTGGTTTAGGAAGCTTATTCATTGTATTAATTAAAATCTTTGTTCCGGAAGGATCAATTGTCAGCGGTCTTGAAATGAAACGTGCCATCGAAGTATTGGCTGGCTTTTCATTAGGCGCTGAATCAATAGCATTGTTCGCTCGCGTTGGTGGTGGTATCTATACAAAAGCCGCTGACGTAGGTGCTGACTTAGTTGGTAAAGTTGAAGCTGGTATTCCTGAAGACGACGTTCGTAATCCTGCTACTATCGCCGATAACGTAGGTGACAATGTGGGTGACGTTGCTGGTATGGGTGCGGATCTTTTTGGATCGTATGTAGCTACTATTCTTGCTACCATGGTATTAGGTCAGGAAATTGATGCCACTGGCGATAAGTTTGGTGGTCTCTCTCCTATTCTTCTGCCTATGCTCATTGCAGGTCTTGGACTTATCTTCTCTATTGTAGGAACATGGTTTGTTCGTATTAAAAATGAGACAGACAGTGTACAAAACGCATTGAATATTGGTAACTGGTCTTCTATCGTTTTAACAGCTATCGCTTCTTACTTTGCTGTTACCTATCTGCTTCCTGAAAAACTAGTACACAGAGGTATCGAGTTTACAGCTCTTAATGTTTACCTGGCTATCATCCTCGGACTTGTTGTCGGTGCATTAATGAGTATGATTACAGAGTACTATACAGCTATGGGTAAACGCCCGGTGTTGTCAATCATTAAACAATCAGGTACTGGCCACGCTACCAACATTATCGGTGGTCTATCGGTTGGTATGGAATCCACTGTAGTTCCTATCATAGTATTGGCAGCAGGTATCATGGGTTCACACGCTTTAGCAGGCTTATACGGAGTGGCTATTGCAGCTGCCGGTATGATGGCAACTACGGCTATGCAATTAGCAATTGATGCCTTTGGACCGATTGCTGATAACGCTGGTGGTATTGCAGAAATGAGCCAGTTACCAGAAGAAGTTCGTCACCGCACTGATAACCTTGATGCTGTAGGTAATACTACTGCAGCTACCGGTAAAGGTTTTGCCATTGCTTCTGCAGCCTTGACCTCTTTAGCATTATTTGCAGCCTTCGTTGGTGTTTCGGGCATTAGCGCTATTGATATTTATAAAGCTCCCGTATTAGCAGGTCTTTTCGTTGGTGGTATGATTCCTTTCATTTTCTCATCACTCGCTATTGCAGCTGTAGGTCGTGCTGCTATGGACATGGTGAACGAAGTTAGACGTCAGTTCCGTGAGATACCAGGGATTATGGAATACAAAGCCAAGCCTGAGTATGAAAAGTGCGTAGCTATTTCTACCAAAGCTTCTATCCGTGAAATGATTGCTCCTGGTGCTATCGCATTGCTTGCCCCTGTCATTGTGGGTTTTGCGTTTGGCCCTGAAGTGTTAGGCGGTATGCTTGCCGGTGTAACCGTATCTGGTGTATTGATGGGTATGTTTCAGTCAAACGCTGGTGGCGCCTGGGACAATGCTAAGAAATCATTTGAGAAAGGTGTTGAGATCAATGGTCAGAAATACTTTAAGAAATCTGAACCTCACAAGGCATCTGTAACAGGTGACACTGTAGGAGATCCTTTCAAAGATACTTCCGGACCATCGATGAACATTCTGATCAAGTTAACATCTATCGTTGCCCTGATCATTGCTCCGCATATTTCAACTAAAACCAAATCTGCGGATGCACAATTAAAAACTGACTCGAAAGCTAAAATTGAAGTTGTTACACAAACCCCAACAGCGTCAATAGTAATCAAGAACTAATCTTCTTTCGATAGATTTAAAAAGAAGCCCTGATAAATGTCGGGGCTTTTTTTATTTTTGGTAAGTTTTAAACTCTATGTGGAATGAGATTAACTGTGTTTTTACTTCTGCTCACAAACTTTTGCCTGGCCCAGGTTAAGGTAATTGGCAAGTGGAAAACCATTGATGATAACACTTCCAAGGAGAAATCAGTAGTAGAGATAACCGAACGCAGCGGTAAAATTTATGGAAAGGTTATCAAGATATATCCAGACCCTGGAGAAGATCCAGATCCGGTTTGTGATAAATGTGAAGCCAGCGATGCGCGTCACAATAAGAAAATAATCGGCATGGAGATTATTAAAGACCTGATAAAAGATGGTGATGAGTATGGAGAAGGCACCATTCTTGACCCTGAAAATGGCAAGGTTTATCGTTGCAAAATCTGGATTGAAGATGGATCATTGTTGGTCCGCGGGTATTGGGGACCATTCTTCCGAAC
>DATCRE010000768.1:0-11609 GCA_036569145.1 Cyclobacteriaceae bacterium | reverse complement strand
GCCGAAGCCATTGAAGGCTACACAGAAATTAACAGGCTTCTCACTGTTCTCGAAAAAAATGTTACAGATGACAAAGCCATTCAGGCTTTGTTCAGACTCACGCATACCTTAAAAGGAAATGCCACCGGCATGGGGTATGAGAAAATAGCCGAACTGGCTCACGCTATGGAAGACTTCTTTGGTGAAGTGCGTGAAAACAGAATTCAGCTGGGGAAAGAAATATTTGCTTCTGTATTCAAAGCGGCTGATACTTTAGGTGATCTGATTGACACCATAAAAAATCCAAGAGAAGTAAAGTATCGTGGCATTAAAACCAAGCTTGAGGTTTTAATTAAAAATGCCAAACAATTAGTCGCAACGGAGCATACTTCACAACAAGAACAAACACAAACATCTTCTGCTCCGCATACCCATATCGTTAGTGAAGATGAAAGTGAATCAGATTCAGAAACTTCGGGTGTAACGTTCTCTGACCTTGTGCAAGTACCCGTTAAGAAACTGGATAATCTGCTTGACCTTGTGAGTGAACTTGTGATCGAACGCGATCGCATCATTGCCAGCTCAAATCATACATATTCTGCTAATGAATTCTCCCGATTAAACCGCATCTCTTCTGATCTGCAATATTCAGTAATGGATGTGCGATTGGTGCAGGTAGGTTTTCTCTTCAAAAAATTCCATCGCATCGTACGCGATGCCGCTGTTAAGGAAGGAAAGAATGTACAACTGAAACTGGAAGGAACGGAGACTGAAATTGATCGAAACATATTGCAGGTAATTAGTGATTCTCTCATTCATCTCATTCGTAATTCTGTTGGTCATGGCATTGAAAAATCAGACGTAAGAAAACAAAACGGCAAACCAGAAGAAGGAACAGTAACGCTTTCGGCCAGCAGTGAATCCGATAAAGTTCTGATCAGAATAAAAGATGACGGCGCTGGTATTGATCCACAACGCATCAAACAAAAAGCTATTGATAAAGGCATTATCACTTCACACGATGCTAACCACATGAGTGATCGTGATTTAATCAAACTCATATTTGAGCCAGGCTTCTCTACAATGGATCACGTTACTGCCATTTCAGGACGAGGTGTTGGTATGGATGTAGTGAAGAAAGCACTTGATTCTATTGGCGGAACAATACATGTAGACTCTATGATTGGTGAAGGCTCCATCTTCACACTCAGCATGCCATCATCCATGGCCGTAAAATCTACGCTCTTATTTGACTTGGATAATCAGACCTATGCCATACCGTTAAGCTATACTGAATTGGTAATCTCAATTTACAAGTCAGATATTTTTAAGGTAGCTAACGGGCTGATAACCGTTTACCTGGGCAACACTATTCACATCGTTTTTCTTTCTGATTTCTTCGCACTGAGCAAAGGAAAAGTAAAAGTAAAAGAGAAATACGCCACGTTCGACAATCTGCACGCGGAGCAAAAACTTGAAATTGTAGTAGTCTCTTTCAATGGAAAGCGAATTGGCTTTATTGTTGACAAGTTGCTTCAGCAAAAAGAAATTATTGAAAGACCATTACGAAAACCCTTCGACACAGTTACTTATTTAAGTGGAGTAACCATTCTGGGCAATGGAAATGTTTGCCTTGCGTTGAGCATACCTGGAATACTCAATGCGTTGTTCAATAACCAGGTTAGTAAAACCATTAACACATAAAGCATGAGAAACATCAGCAACAGCGCTTGCGAGATGACGTGGCAAAAGGCATTTGAATCAGGCTTTTTAAATGCGTCACATGCATTCTCTCAAATGGCAAACAGCAAGGTGCTACACAACAATTTCCATTATGGCCTTTATGATCTTAATTCATCGGCTCTTAATGAAGACTATCAACTGTATAACAAAACACCGAGGTATCTCATCACAACAGAAATAGTTGGAGATATTACCGGCAAGAGTTACTTGTATCTTTCACAGGCCGATTTCGATCATCTTACACAGAGTATCCCAGACATTAACCAAGGCACAGCCAATCTTCGTGATGAGTTTGCTAAAGAACTGGACAACATTCTGTCAGCTGCTGTTATCACCAAACTTTCTAATGAGCTTAAATATAAAATGTTTGGCAATGTACCTGTTTTGGTAGGCAAGGTAACTTCACGGTTGGAAGATGTTATATATGATGACTTCAGCGAGCAGACTGAAGAAGTCTATATTAATTCGATTTATTTTTCACTCGAAAATCAATCGACTGTGAATCCTCTCTTTGTATGGGTATTCGACAAATGCGTAATAAATCAAAAAGAATTAGTAGAGTAACATCAACGATATAAATTAAAAAGGATTTGATGATGTTAAAAAATCCAATCGGTTAATGCAGATATGGAGTCTACGCCAGCGACGGAAAAAATTACAATTTCGGATGAAGAGTTGAGATCACTAACCGATGCCATCAACAAGCGGCATGGAATAGATTTCAGTTGCTATGAACCACAATCACTCAAACGAAGAGTAATACGGGCGTTACATATTTTCAAAGTAAATGCTGTTCACGAATTGTGGATCAGAATTCTGAAGGAACGTGAATTCATCTATCCGTTTATGGACGAGATCAGCGTAGGATTAACTTATATGTTTCGCGACCCGATATTGTGGATACGAATGCGAAATCTGTTAACCACTTACTTCAAAAATAAAAATGAATTATCGATATGGCATGCCGGCTGTTCAACAGGCGAAGAAGTATACACCATGGGAATTGTTCTACGTGAATCTGGCTTTGCAAATATTGCAAAGTCGTTAGCTACAGACATTAGCAACCAGGCTATGGCTATTGCAAAAAGTGGTGCTTATGATTTATTAAGACTAAATGAGTATGAAGGCAACTACAAGCAATTCAATATTGCAGGTTCATTGAAAAAATATTTTACCCAAAATGCTGATGGCGGAGTCATGGACTTGAGCCTGATACAGCATATCACCTTTGAGCATCATAACTTAATTACAAGCGCATTCACCCGCAAGTTCGATATCATCTTCTGTCGCAATGTGATGATCTATTTTGATAACGAAGCTAAAAGAAAGCTGTTCGATAAGTTTCACGCATCACTCAATCCAAACGGCTTGCTTATTATCGGGTTTTACGATGCCGTTCTCCCACTGATAGACGTTAACAAATTTAAAGTTATGGATATAGACTCCAAGATTTTTCAGAAGACCTAAACATTTCGTTTCCGTTTCATTACGGATAGCAGAGTAAGTAAAAATGCTGACGTCTTAAGTGAAATATTTTCTGGTAATTGGTGGGCTTATCATCATGTTACTTTAAAAATTAACTCAAAGCATTTACACCAGCCTCCTCTCCATTCATAAATCTATTCAAACCCTCTGTAGCTATAAATATCCTTGACCAAACCCAGACATCTGCAAGCTGACATTCTATATAGATAAATATTCTAACTAACCACTTTGATGTTGATGAATCTGTACCGATACGCCCTTCTCATCTTTTGTATATACGCATGTCCATACACTACATTTAGTCAACAACTATTCATACAGAAATATCCTGTTGAAGTCTATCATGGTTCTGTACAAAACTGGTCAGTAACTCAGGACGAACGAGGCATCATGTATTTTGCCAATACTGATGGCGTTCTCATTTTCGATGGTACACACTGGGAAATTATTCCATTACCCGGTGAGGCGTATTGTCTTGCTGTTGCATCTGATAAGCATGGAAAAGTATATGTGGGAGGACGCAAAGAACTCGGCTATCTTGAAAAAAATACGTTTGGAAACTATGCGTACCATTCATTGATTCCGTCACTGCCGGAAAACATTAGAAACACGATTGATGATGTCTGGGATATTGCGATAGCTGGCACAGCAATTTTTTTTAGTGATATGAAGCACTGTGTTATTTATGACAAAGGAACAGTTAAGATCTTGAATGAAGAGAAGTTATGGTTAGCAAATGTTGGTGATAATGTATACGCTATAAAAAATGGTGAATTGACCATATATAAAGATGGTGAATTCCACAAGCTGGATATTCTGAAGAATACTAAAATCCATTTCGGAGCAAACTATCAGACGAGCAGCTATATGCTTCTGGACGATAAAAATCAGGTCTGGACGGTGGATCTCAATGCCAGGGAAAAGAAACCAAAACTTCTTTCTGAAAATGTAAACACCGCATTGAAAAATATGCCAATAAATGCAATCAGTTCACTGTCTGATGACAGAATTGCGGTTTTTACAAATGAGCAAATACATATTATCAGTCTTGAGGGTAAAATTCTTTACAGCATAACCAGCAAGATGCTGGATGAAAGTAATCTGTCAAGTGAGATCTTTTTTGAAGACGCCCAGCATAATATCTGGTTTGTAACCGATGAATTTATTGGCACCATCATTACGAGTACGCCCCTGGCTTATTATGATAAACATAATGGATATAGCGGATCAATATTTACACTGGGCGAGTACCATGGGCAACGATATGTAGGCACAGCAATGGGTCTGTACAGGCTCAAAGACAAGGACACATTTGAGTTTTTACCCAATACCGGCACCATATGGGGAATGGCCAATGTAAACGACAAGCTATATATAGCATGCGACAAAGGTGTGATTGAAGTTGTTAATCAAAATCTCAGATTTATAATCCGTAAGGAAGGTGTTCTTATTCTTACCTTTTGTTCAGTAAATCATCGTGATGATTGTTTGATTGTTGGCACGTACGATGATGGTATAGCGCTGTTATCAAAACGAAATGGCACATGGAGCATACAAAAGATCAAAGGCTTTGATGAGGAAACACGATATATCCAGCAAGATGATAAAGGCAATTTCTGGATTTCGCATTATGGAAAAGGTATCTGGAAGCTACAGTTGAATGACTCCCTGAATGCTATAACTGAAAAGAAATTTTATACCACTGCGAAAGGTTTGCCATCTGATCTCAATAATCGTATTCATAAATTAAAAGACCATACAATTATTGCAACCACTGGCAACGGCATATATACCTACGATGATTCGAAGGATACATTTGAACCCGATTCACGGTTTGATAAAGCATTGCATGGCAATATTATTTCCGCCATCTCTGAGAGCCCCAAAGGCGATATTTACTTTCGTGGAAGAACATCTGACAAGAGTAACGAGCTTGCAGGAATGCTAACAAAAGAAAAGAATGGTATTTATTCAGTGCTGTTCACACCTTTTAACAAGATCTCATGGGTAGAAACCGATCCGCAACTGATAGCTGTTGACGATGGTGTATGGATTGGGAACAATAACAAACTGATCATTTACAATCATGAACAGAAAACTTATTTTCAAGAACCTCTGCAGCTATTTATAAAAAAGGTAACAGCAGCAGATTCCGTTATCAGCACAAATATGAATGACGCTGCGCATAAACAACTAACCATTCCGTATGCACAGAATAGTTTACGCTTCGATTTCGATATTATACATTACGAAGATGCTGATAAAAATGAATTTCAATATAAGCTTGCAGGATTTGACGAAACATGGTCAGACTGGTCAACGGCAAAAGAAGCTTACTTTACTTATTTACCAGAGGGCGACTATACGTTCATGGTGCGTGGCCGAAACATTTACAAGGTAGAAAGCTCCTTGAAAAACTTTTCATTTCACATCACTCCGCCTATTTACAGAACAGTGTGGGCTTATATTATATACCTTGAATTGTTGGGACTTATTGTATATAGCTTAATAAGGCTGCGAACAAAAAGTGTTATTAAACAAAAGGAAATACTGCAAAAGGAAGTGAATGAGAAGACGAAAGAGTTGTTGGCCATGAATGAAGAGATCATGGCACAGAACGAGGAGATCTCTCAGATCAACAATGAAGTAAACCGAAAAAACACCGAAATCAAAAATCAATCAGAGATACTTCGTGAATCAAATTATACCAAAGACAAATTGTTCTCCATTATATCGCACGACTTACGTGGACCTATCTTTCAGTTCAGGGAGTTGTTTACGATGATGGATGCTGGCTACATATCTGCTGATGAATTTCAAAAAGATCTTATGCCCAACATGAGAGAACGGATAAATTATGTAGCCACACTCACCGATAACCTGCTGCACTGGGCCAAAGACCAGTTAGAAGGTATCCAGGTAAAACCATCAACATTCACGCTGCAAGATGCAGTTGATGAAAATATTAAACTGGTAAGCTCGCAGGCTTCAAAAAAATCCATAGAGCTCAGCACCTGCCTGCAACGCGCTCTTCGCGTTCATGCCGACAAAGATATGATAAAGCTCGTACTGCGAAACCTTCTGAGCAATGCAGTAAAATTTACACCTGAAAGAGGTACAATTGAAATAGCCACCCGATCTGAAAATGGATATGCATACATTTCTGTAGTTGATAGCGGCATTGGTATTTCACCAGAAGAGGTCTGCAAGATTATGGAGAAAAAATATTTTACCACATACGGAACTGCCGGAGAAAAAGGATCAGGACTTGGGTTAATGCTTTGCTGTGAATTTGCCGAGAAAAATGGAGGAACATTGCAGATCGAAAGTAAACCCGGACAGGGAAGCACATTTACATTTAACATTCCGCTTGTGAATTAAACAATGGATCACCCATGCTTAAAAAATAAAGAAGACTTCGATTTACATCAAAGCCTTCTTGTTATATGTGAGCAATAAATTTTACTCCTTCAACACTTTCACAGATTTCGAAAACAATCCTGTTTTTGTACGAAGCACATATATACCTGCCGGAAATGATGTCATATCTATTTCATGTGTTTGATTTGTTGACACACCTTGTAATTGAAATATTTTTAAACCCGCAGTTGAAATAAATTCAAGATTTGTATCTTCTGTTCGCGGCGTTGTAATCACTACACTAACTTTCCCTTTCGCTGGGTTTGGCCATACTTTTACTTCAGGCTCACCTTGTTCTTCTTTTATAGACGACGCATCTCCAACGGTTAATGTACGGGCGCCCGGCGCTGTATAGGTTACGTATTCACTTTGTTTCACCCAGACAGCGTAACCACGCGCCGGTGCCGTTACATATACTCTTCCGTCAGAATATACTTGTGTAGTTTGTGATGGATCGAATGCGTTCACCAATACGGTATTTGCCCAACTTGCCCATCCTGATGGTGCAGAGTCTACCCATAATCCTTTTGTTTGTGAATCGTGATTGTTAATCACTACGATAGCACCACTCTTCGTTGCATTACCAGCACGACGTGCAACATATACATTATAAGCATCACCTGATGGATATGGATTGCCCACATCACTCAATACCGTTAGTGATCCATCTAAATAAGTCTTGCGGGTAAAAAGAAGCTTGTTGATATCATCTTTCAACCCTGATGGAATAGAAACCGTTTTGGTGTTGTCGCTATTATCAACAAGCGTTACACCGTAATAGTGTGGATAGAAGATACATGGTTTTCCTTCATGCGTGAGCACATAAGCATAACCCATCTTCCAGTCTTTGGTAATCCACTTGTCATACTCTTTACCAGTGTCGTGGTTTTCAATCCATGTTACTACTTGTGTGCCCGATAAACTATTGCCAGAATTATTTCTTACCATGCCGGCATGATTAAGGCCACGCATATCCCAGCCAGTACCATAACCATTACACATGTCGGTTAGTGTGCTCTTCAATGGAAAGTCAAAGCCATTAACACTTACAGCGTTTGGTGCTGTGGCCGCACCAGTCACCCATTCCTTAATGCGTGAGTCAGGACCCCAGTACTCACCAACAATAAATCGTTGTGAACCACTTAGCAGTGGAAGATTAGTGACGAAGCTTTTAAGAAAATCAATTTGATAGCCCCGAACAAAATCAAGACGGAAACCATCAAAGCCAATAGTGTTAGCCATCCATGCACCCCATGCGTTTAATCTTGATTGAACGGTTGTGCTGTAAGTATTGAAATCATTACCAAATGCTTTTGTATTCGGAATGATTGCCGAGTTACCACCATTCCAATCCCAGTTAGTTAAGAAATCAGCATTATCTACCGGATGAAAATCAGTGTAATGCCAGGTGTAGTTTGCTTCACCTGTGCCGGTGTGATTTACGTAACCAACGCTGGTGTTAGTTCTGGCTTGTAATACAGAGGTAGCCAGGTTCACACCATTCAACCAGATCTCTACAGGATAGTAACCATTTGTTTGATCGGCCCAGCTCCAGTTTGCATCATTGATACGAGCCGTTAAGCGAATAACAATATCGTGAGCTGTTGTTACAGTAACTTTATATTCATCAATATCTGTCGATGATGAAATAATTCCTTTCACTAATCTTCCTGTTGCAGGGAATACATTCGACTGACCATTACCCCCGTTTGGTTCTGACTCCCAGCTTGAAATACCATTAAAGCCACCACCAGTCCAATCAATCTGAACATCATAAGCGCGATTATCTTGTGAGCCAGACCAATTTAAGTAATAGCCTTTGATCTTGATGTAAAAATCACCAGTGCCTGCGCTGGCAGGTATCACCCACTTAATTTCATTGGTAGGATATGGTACATACTGTGTTCCACTTCGGTAAGCCTGATCAAATACATATTGCTTTACTGCGGGATTAACTTCTTCATTGGTATCATCTCCATAAATATGATTCAACACCATATCAGCGTAAACATTAATCTTGGGTTTGCCCCCTGCTGTGCTATGCATCGTGGCAATCATGTTTTCAAGTTCGGCACGACTGCCGAAGCGAGTCTCGGTAGTTCCGCGTTGACTGTAGTTACCTAAGTCATAATGATCAAAGATACCATAGCCCATATCAGTTATGCCCCAGTTTCCTTTTGAAGGCGCAGGTATCCACAATCCATTAATACCCGCATTTTTTAATTCAGTGGCTTTGCCATTAAGGTTATCCCACCAGGTTCCGTTGTGGTTAGCTTCATCAACGGGCACATTCCAATAAAAGGCTTGCATCATGGCATCGTTTTGTGCTGATACTCGCAGCGGAGTTAATGCCGCAACAAGTAATGTAAAGAGTACTATTCTAGAAATCATAAGTAATGTGGTTTAGCGTTGAGGATATAAAAATAGAGTATCACTAAAGAGAAAACGACCTAAATTTCTACAATAGGACATGCGAAATAATCGTATAGGTATCGTTTTAGATTTTTAGGATCTAAGATTCGCAACAATCCGGAATAGCAACCTGAATTATCCGGTAACTTCAATGCGATGTTTAAAATAATCTCTCGGACTCATGTCTGTTGCTTTCTTAAATGCAAGGTTAAACGTCGACTTCGAGTT
This sequence comes from Cyclobacteriaceae bacterium, assembly GCA_036569145.1. GTDB lineage: Bacteria > Bacteroidota > Bacteroidia > Cytophagales > Cyclobacteriaceae > DATCRE01. The sequence continues at coordinate 2,342 of DATCRE010000768.1, read as the reverse complement.
AAAGCCAACCTCTTGTGCAAGCGCGAGGAATGTATAGTGTTTAAATTCTTTTTTATCGGCAAGAGAAATAAACTCTTCTATTCTAAATGTGTTTACAAAGTCGCGAAAGTTTTTCTGATAATGATCGTTTATGCCACGCGAAAGTGTATGAGCCTTTATACCCATAATTTCCGCCAGCTCAGAAATATTCAGCTCCGGATTTTTAAACGGCTTCTGTTCATTCATAATGGTATTCAATCGGTCAAGCCAATCAACTTCAACAGGTTCTGTTATTACAATAGCACGCTCGCTCTTCATAACATCAGGATATCGCCACAAGTAATATGATTCCATGAAGATTAATGTTGACAGTGGTATGGATACGAGCTTATAATCATTAATCAATGTATGAGGTATGCTGATCAACAAAACAACGTTGATAATCATTAGAACAAGTGATAGTACAGAGATTGTATAAAAAGATTTCAGCATGTTGAGTTTATTGTCTGTCGTATGACCTGATCTCAGAAACTCAAATTGATTTTTTATATAGACATGCATCCATGCTGTAAATAATATTCCTGTGCCCAGAAGTATAGTGTTCGCTAATGTGAAGTGAGGCAATATTTCTTGAGCAGTAAATTCAAGTATAGATAAGTTGAATAACCGAAGAATATTAAACACCAACATTAACATGGCTGGAAGAAACCAAATATGCAATCGTTGTAGCAACTTGAAATAAAAAAAAGAATGAATGTAGTATAACATGAGCGGTGCCCAGCAAAATAAAACGATCTGCAACACAAAGGTGATGTAGCTCTGCAGAATAGGATTTACAAATTCATACAGCACCAGGCTACTGCAAAGTAATATCATGATGCAGTTAACAATTGTGAAAGCCGTTATCTTCTGTTTGTCATTCTTTTGTAATCTGAATATGAGTAACAACAACACTATTCCCTGAAAAGCGCAAGCAAAAAAATATAGCACACTATAACCAGGCATGTGTGCGCCGCCGAGGTCAAGCCAGTTTTCTATGGTGATGAATACTTTCTTGTTGACATCTGTATTCAACATCCTGTTTTGCGTGTATTGATTATTCGATGTTGTCTCAACCTTTGTCCAGCTACCGCGCGTAAACTTATATTCAACATAACCACGAAGCGGTAGTGTAATACCAAGCTGGCCATTCAACAACCGCTGAAGCATGTATGCTTTGTCGTTCGGAACCCAGTTGTTGAATGTGCCCGTGATATAGATTGTATCTGATGCAGGTGTTGCTGATGGAAGTGACTCAACCGTGATCGTTACCTGCCCCTTACATAACAGGCATGACAGCAGTAACATACTGAAAAGAACTTGCTTCAAAAACATGTTGGTTGGGTTGACTATCTCAAATATAAAAAGAACCCATCAATGAGTCGCCCTTAAAAAGCACAACTTACATGTAGTAAACTATTTGTTACACTATCGTATTAAAACACCTGCGATCACGCATTGCTCCTTCAACTTTAGCAGCAATGTTTACTAAATGTTTACCTTGATTATCAGGTTTCATAACCAGAAAAAATTGAATTTGTTGCGAAGCGGTGCTCTGGTGAAATTCGCGCATCAATAATTTGAACTATTGTTTTGCGCTTTTTAATTTCAACAAGCCCTTTCTATTCTTTTATCAGATTACATTTCCTTTCATCATGCTTTCAAAAGCATCTATATTATTGTTCAAGCAGCTTGCGTTCGAATCACTGTCACTTAACAAGAATTAATTCGCAATGACTACTGACTAAATTATTCTACCTTTAGTCCTTAACATAATTCCAATGTTCGCTGTACCACATCCCACACATAAAAAAGTAGCCATTATTGGCCCTGAATGCACTGGCAAGTCAGAGCTTTCAAAATATCTGGCTGAACATTTTAAAACTTCGTGGGTGCCTGAGTACGCCAGAGGCTATATGGATAATCTTACAAGACCATACGAACTTAATGATCTTATTACTATAGCACATGGACAGGTTCGGCTTGAAGATAGCTATGAACGCACAACTCCTTCCGTGCTTTTCTGTGATACAAACCTCTACGTTATTAAAGTGTGGAGCGAATTTAAATTCGGCACCTGTCCTTCTGAAATATTAAAATCAATAGCCGAACGCAAATATGATCTCTACTTACTAACATATATCGATATTCCCTGGGAAGAAGATCCGCAACGCGAGCATCCTGACAAGCGTGAAGAGCTTTACAATATTTATTTAAACGAAATGAAAAATCAGCCAGTACCGTTTGTAGAAATTCGTGGTGAACGTGAACTTCGCAGGCAAATTGCCGTTGAGGCTACTACAAAGTTATTGCAAGTTAAATGA
>DATCRE010000767.1:0-13078 GCA_036569145.1 Cyclobacteriaceae bacterium | reverse complement strand
CGTCTACTATATTGTGTTGTGCCAGTTCAACATCCTGGCCCTTGTAATTCATCTGGCCGTTTTGATGGCCGCCTAATCCATAAAAGGCTTCATCGTCTGGCGACTCAAACACCTGGCGAACATGATAGCAGGAAAGCTCTTCTGCTTTTGCGCTCTCAAAATATTTTCCTCCCCCTTGTTTCTCGCGAAGTATCGGATTTCCAAGTGTATCGGTAAAGCTTACTTCGCCTGTAAGCAAGGATACCACAGCATGAAGGGCTGGCGTTGCTACCACAACATCTTTGTCATGTTCAATTAATTTCCAACTTGTAGGCTGCTTGCTCTCAGGTAACACTACAAGGCTCTTCTCTGTCGAAAAGGAATCCTCTGGCGTGGCTTGCACATGGATAATATTTTCGGATATTACCTCAAGCCGGATTTGCTTGGCCTGAACTCCTTTCACATGGACGATGACACCGTCGTCAGTTTTAATAACTTCATTGTTTTCCTGACACGCTGTCATCAGACAGCCACTAAAGCATAGATAAAAAAATAAGTTCTTTCTCATTATTATAGGTTCCTCCACATCGATTACGGGAAAAATTTAATAGCAATCGATTGTGCTAAAGTATAGGGAGCTATAGGTATGAGATGTCTCTAAAGCAGGGCTTAAAGGTCTATCGCAGGTCTTTAAGTCTCAAAGACAGGTGCAAAAAATCTATGCTTGTGACTTTTTTATATAAAATACCCCCTCCTATTTCACTTAATCAGAAGAATAGAATACGTTTCTGGGAATTGAGAATCAAACCATCCATTCCGAGATTCGAAAATTGAAATAAAAACCTAAGGGTAAAGCTTAATATAGATCAGAAGCAGAGAAAAAAGGACAACAAAAATCATGAGGAGTGCTTCTCCTATTAAGAAATATTTTATTCGATTCTTGTGTTGGCGCATCGAACAAATCTACATGGCTTTATTCGATTTGATGGGATGAATTATCTATTTTACAGGTCACTTTCGTCGCTCTCGTGGTTTTTTACAAAAATTTTATTTCAATTCATGAATTCAATCATGAACAAGAATTAATCCATTATTCATTACATCGACTCTCCTTCTTTTTTGGAAGCTGCATAGTTCGAGGGCAATACGTTGAACTGCTCTTTAAAATACTTCGTAAAATATTTTGGACTATTGAAACCAACCTTATAGGCAACTTCCCGAACTGATAATTGACTTTTTTCAAGAAGTTGAGCAGCATGCTGTAGGCGGATTGTGCGTATAAACTCCAATGGAGTTTTTCCAGTCAATACTTGAATTTTTTTGAACACATAGGCTCGGCTTATACCTAGTTCTTCGCCAAGATCCTCTACGGAAAAGCTTGTCGATGAAACATTTTTTTCAACACACTTGATCGCTTTTTCAATAAACTTCTCATCAAGCGGAGTAATCTGAAGTTCACTTGCCTTCACATCAAGTGTCTTGCGTAGGGACTTCTGTGATTTTTGTTGTCGCGCCAGTAGATTTTCAATCCGGGCCTCAAGCACTTCAAAATTGAAGGGCTTGGTTATGTAATCCTCAGCGCCAACTTTCAATCCTTCCAAATGCTGTTGTTCATTGCTGCGGGCCGTCAGAAGAATAACTGGAATGTGAGAAACTCGCTCATCGGTTTTAATCTTTACGCAGAGATCAATACCATTCATTTCCGGCATCATAATGTCGCTAACAATCAGATCCGGATGGATGGACATTACTTGAGACCATCCTTCTTCACCATTCCTGGCTTCGTAGATCTTATATTGAAATTTAAGATTATCCTTTAGATAAAAACGCAAATCATCGTCATCTTCTACAAGTAGCAATTTTTTTCCTTTTTCCTGCGTACTTTCTATGTATGCATCTTTAACTTGTTCATTGTACTCTGTAATGACTGCCTCACTCAGCGACTGTTGATGCATAGGCTCTTGACTGATATGAGCTGTTGGTAACATTATCGTAAACGTGCTTCCTTTTCCAACCTGACTTGTCACGCTTATAGTGCCTCCTTGTATTCTTACAAATTCTTTGGTAATCGCGAGTCCTATTCCACTGCCTTGATTGATAATACTTCTGGGTAATTCATTTTGAAAAAATGGTTCAAAAATTTTGTCCAGTTTATCCTGTGGCATTCCAATGCCTGTATCGCTCACCTGTATTTGTATGAAAGATTTCAGGTCAGAAATCTCATGATCAACATTAACAACGATTGTACCATTATCAAGTGTAAATTTGAATGCGTTACTTAACACGTTAAAAAGTATTTTCTCAAGCTTGTCTGAATCAAAGAGAGTTTGAAAATGTTCGAGAGAAGAATGAAACTGCAAACTGATGTTTTTCTTTTCAGCCAAATCAGAAAAAGAGAATGCGGTGTCACGTACAAATGCTACGATATCACCTTCGGATGGGTTAAATTTTATATCCTGAACTTCAAGCTTTTTAAAATCCAATAACTGGTTGACAAGTGTCATTAAACGTTTTCCATTCCGCTGGATCAACTGAAATTGTTTTAGCTGTAGCGGATCGGTTACGCCTTTGAGCAATCTTTCTATTGGTGTAAGAATTAATGTTAAGGGTGTTCTGAACTCGTGGCTCACGTTGGTAAAAAATTTTACTTTGAGCATATCCAGTTCGTGTATGCGTTGCACTTCCTGACGCTCTTGTTCCAGTGTAAATTTCAATTTCTCCCGTTGCTGAACAAGTCTTCTTGCCACGTACATGATACTCATCAAAAAAACAGCATACACAGTGAATGCAGTTTTGGTCTTCCATAATGGGGGTTGTATGATGATGGACAAAACTTTTTCTTCCGTGTTTCCTGACACTATATCATCGGTAGTCCTTACTCGCAATGTATATTGTCCGGGACTTAGACCAGTAAAGCCAATTTCATGCTTACCAGGATCTAGTTTCAGCCAGTCCTGATTTACATCATCAAGCTTGTACATATACTGACTTTTCTCTGGATTGAAATAGTTTAAAGATGATAGTTCAATGGAAAAGAAATTGCTGTTTGGAGGAAGGACTATTTCGGTAACATTGGAAATCGATTTAGGCAATATTACTACGCCATCAATGTTCTCGCCAATTGTAACTGTTTTTTGAAATAGCTTTAATGCTGTGAAGGTAACGTTATGTCCTCCTGTAGGTGCGCTGTTGTCTTTTTGAGCTGTAAAAATATTAAATCCCGTTGGTCCTCCGAAGATTAGTTCACCCGTACTCGTTTTGAAGGCAGCGCTTATGTTGAATTGTGTGCCCTGAAGTCCATCTGATTCTCCATAGTATTTAAACAAAGCTTTGTTGGGATCACCGTTGATCATTGTCATTTCGCAAAGGCCGTTAAATGTACTCATCCAAAATTTTCCGGTGTTATCTTCCCGGATATTCATTACAACATGGTGTGGCAGTTGATCTTTGCACACTATAAATCCATTCAATGAATCGCTAAGGAGATTCAGTCCATCCATGGTTGCTATCCAAAGACGTTTGTTAGAGTCCTCGAGAATGTCCAACACCCTGTAGCTACTCAATGAGTTTTCCTTTGCTGTTGGTTCGTAATGTGTAAAGGTTTTTCCATCAGGCAAAAGAACATCTACTCCATAATTAGTAGCAAACCAGATTCTTCCCTTGTGGTCTTCTGTAATGGAGCTGATAGTGGGAGACTGAATGGAATTCGGTCCTATGGGTAAATGATGAAACGTATTCGTTTTCTTATCCATTAGTGCAATACCAGCCTCAATCGTGCCTATCCAAAAACGTCCCTTCGAATCTTCAAATAAATCCCAGATGTTCGGACTTGGCAGCGAAGTGGTATCTCCTGGTACGTGTTCGTACCTGGTAAATTTTTTACCATCGAACTTATTAAGGCCAGCATTGAAAGTTCCTATCCATAAATTTTGGTCTGCATCCATCCACAGACTCACAATGATATCGCCACTTATACTGTTTTTATTATTGGGATCATGACGATATTGTGTGAATGTGCCTGCTTTCCGATTAAAATAAAGTAAGCCTCCACCATTAGTACCAATCCAAAGATTTCCTTTAGCATCTTCTTCAAATTTATTGATGTCTTCAAAAGGTAAACTGGTCGCGTCCAGCGAATAATGTTTATAAACATCAAAACGGTAAATATTTTCATGATAATAGCTCACACCCCTTTTATATGTTCCTGCCCACACTATTCCCTGATCATCACGATAAAAACGTCTGATACTACTTTCGGAAAGGCTTCTTGGATCTTCTTCCCGATGAAGAATATAACGAACTTTGCCCTGATGTTTGTCAATAACATTTATACCACCGTGATCAGTACCAACCCATATTATTCCATTCTTCACTTCTATAATAGAGGAAACTCTGTTTGTATTGAGTTTGAAATTGTGACTGCTTTGGTTGATCAATTGAAGTTTCTTTGATTGGATTTCATAAAGAAAAATTCCCTGAAAAAAATTATCAGTACAGAACCATATATCGCCATCAGCGTCAAACAGTATACTGTAGTTTCCAGACTTACCTTTGTTAAATCTGTGTACACTATATATGCGATCGGATACATATCCGCCTTTATCGTTTACATTTAACTTTTCAGCTACCCCTGTGGAATGAATAATCCAGGCATTTCCCTTTCCATCCAACGACAGATCATTGATAAGATCATCTATTATTGAAGTAGTATCACCCTTTATATTTTGAAAAACTATTGATCGTTCTCCTGGAAAATATTTGATCACTCTTCTGGTTTCGATGAACCAATATGAGCCATCCTTACCATGTACAATGTTTCGCAGTTCATTAGATGTTCCGTATTTGTTATAGAATTGTTTTAGGTTACGCGTAAATTTTTCAACCAAGGGATCATACAGTGTTAGTCCCGCAAAAGTCAGTATCCCAAGTTGGCCATCAGGTGTTTCAAAAATTTCGCTGACACCATTATCCGCCAATGAGGTTGTGTCACGAGCATCATGTAAGAATTGTCTTACTTTATAACCATCAAACCGATTGAGGCCGAAATTAGTACCCACCCAAAGAAATCCCCGAGAGTCTTTATAGAAGCTGCTAATCTCATGATCTGATAATCCATCCTTAATACTAAGATGCCTGAATTTAAATTGCTCATGCTGCGCACAAACAAATTGAATGCACATAAAAAGAAGTGAATAAAGGCAAATAGTAAACTTCCGTATAAAGAATAAATGGTGCGAATAAGCCATTGAATTTCGTTTAAAAGATTCCGGGAGAATATGGACATCGATGCTATCCATTGGTTAAGACAGCTCTTAAAAACATTTTACATCGTACCATATTAGATAACAAAAATTAAGTCAACCAAATCCACACTAATTCATTACATGCAACAGCGACCTGCTTTAAGTTAGGGCATACATTCAAGTTACGAATCAAACAAAATGATACAAAACATGGGGTATCAAAAAGTATATTTGATAGACCTTAAAAATATAATATACAGACAATATCGTCTATGACTATAATCATTAATTTCTGGGAATGTAGAGGGCTAATTTAGTCTATACAGATTATTGGACAAAATGACCATAATTTTAAAATTACATTAAGGAGAAGAGTAAAACTGCCCCTTCTCCTTAACAAGTTATACAAAATAGTCCAGCTGCTGTGAGGCTGTTTATCTATTCTACATATTGGAGAACAAACCCATATTGATAAGGTTTATTACCCGGATTGGTATATTTCTCCATAGTTTTCGCTCCCCAGGTATCATCACCACCCACGCCATGAATATTCAAATCAATATTCAGATTTATAAACTTGCGATCAGGAAGCTGGTAATCATGATGTGCCATTTCCAAGTCTTCTTCAGTGTAAGGCCATGCACGGAAACAAAGCGGCTGTAAGCCTGTAATTTTAATGACTCCTTTGGCTTCCGTACTAAAGGTGAACCAGCGAACATCACTACGGTTAGCATTGTCTTGTGGTGCCGGATACGGAGTAATGAAATTGATCAATTGAGAATTATATAGGCCAATCAAAGAACCTGTTTTCCTGTCAGGATAATTTTCATAAGGACCGCGTCCATACCAATTAATGGTATTGTAATCTTCAGGAATACGAACTCTCATACCAAATTTAGGAATGAGAGGAATGGTATCGCTCATCGGTGTGTATGTTGCTTCAACTTGTAGTTGTCCTGCACCGTTTAATTGGTAATTCAGCGTATAGTTTGCACCGATGGTCGGCAAATTCATTTCAAACTTAACAGACACAAAATTATTTTGTTTGGAGATAACAGCGTTTCTAACTGCACGGCTTTCTGCTGCTGTTTTCCATTTACCAAATTCATTCACAAAGCCACTTTGCTTTTGATTGTCGTTAGGTGTTTTCCAGAAATAAGGTTCGAGTTTCCCTTTCAATAGTTCCTGCGCATTAACTTTCCAGCTAACCAACGAACCATTTTTCTTATCGAGAAGAAAAGAGAAGGTTCCGCTTTTTAATTCAATTTGTTTTTCTGATTCAGTTACATTAATCAATTTTCCTTCCGGGATTATTCTTTTCCATGTAAAAGGTTTAATTAGGAACTGCTCGCGCGCGATACAAAAACCCTCCTCTGCCCAAAGTGTAGCAGTCTTTGATGTTGCATAAATTTTTAAACATACTTCGGAAGAAATTGTGTCGGCTTGTACTGAAGGAATTATGATGTTGGCAGATGAACCTGGCAAAATATTGTCGCAATTGAACTTACCTTGTCGTAGCAATTTTCCATTCGTTGTATACTCGTATTGAAAATCAAAATTACGAAGCGAAAGAAAATCGAAATGATTAGTGACATTAATGGTAATGTTCTTATCGTTTATAAGTTTGAATACAATGGGTTGATAAACTTTTTGAATTTCATAATAATGTGGATATGGTTTTCTGTCGGCTGAAATCAAACCCCTAACGCAGAAGTTTCCATCGTTAGGTTTATCTCCAAAGTCACCTCCATAAGCCCAGAATTCATCGTCCTTCAGTTGATAGTCATCTGGGTGTTCAGTACGTTTTAAAGGTGAGCCATCTTTTTTCTTAGCCAGCGCCTGATCCATCCACTCCCAGACCGCAGCACCAGTAAGGCTTGAGTCAGCGTAAATTACATCCCAATATTCCTGTAAATTTCCACCAGAGTTTCCCATCACGTGTAGGTACTCTCGCATGAACACTGGTTTATCTTTTATTTTTTCGCCAAGTTTTTTCAGATCAGCAGGATGTAAATAACCTTCGTCATAAAGATCAGCAACATCGCGTTGGGAATCGGAGTATATCGGTCTGCTTCTGTCAAGTTTCCGTATGGTATCTGCCATGGCTACGAGGTTTTGACCGCTACCGCCTTCATTACCCAACGACCAGAAAATAACACAGGGGTGATTTTTATCACGCTGTACCAATGAAACGGCTCTTTCAACATGTGATTTCTTCCATAGCGGATTATCTCCCATCTCCTTATTTCCAATACCAAAGCCATGTGATTCATGGTTCGCTTCGTCCATGACATAGAAGCCATATTTATCACATAGCTCATAGAACAAGAGATCATCCGGGTAATGGCATGTGCGGATCATATTGATATTAGCTTGTTTCATTAGCTCCAGATCACGCACCATGGTTGCAAGGCTCACATGTTTTCCTGTGCGCGGATGTTGCTCATGGCGATTCACTCCTTTGAGCTTAACGGCTTTATTGTTAATATAAAATACATCTCCTCTTACTTCAATTTTACGAACACCAAAATAACATTCAGCCTTATCGACAATTTCATTCTTATTGTTTTTGAGTTTTAAAATAAGATGATATAAGTTCGGTGTCTCAGCAGACCAAAGCCTGGGATGATTTATCAATGATTTCAATTCAAGTGAAACTTGATTTGACGTTTGAACCAATGGAGCTTTCGAAGTAAAAGAGAGATCAATCATCTCTTCTTCTGTTGAAAAGCCAGTAACCTCAGCATCTACATGCAAGCCTGAAACCTGTTGAATGGATCGATTTTCAATTGTAAGATTAATGGCGACGTTTGAGTTTTCGAATGTGTTGTTGGGGACAGCTTTTACAAAAAAGTCACTGATAAAAGTTTTGGGACGGGCAATCAAATCAACATCTCTGAAGATACCACCTAGTCGCCACATATCCTGATCTTCCAAGTAGCTGCCATCACACCAGTGATACACTTCAACTGCCAGTTTATTTTCTCCTTTGCGAATGTATTTTGTAATATCAAATTCTGCAGGCGACATGGAGTTTTCGCTGTATCCAACTCGTTGTCCGTTCACCCATACATACATGGCTGATAGCACACCTCCAAAATTCAGAAACACTTGTTTGTTGTTCCAGCTTTCTGGAATTGTAAAAGTTGTATAGTAACTACCTACCGGATTTCTCTGTTCAAAACTTGTAAAATATTTTTCCGGCTCGCTTGTAACTTTTGGAGGATCTCTTTTGAACGGATAAGTAATGTTGGTATATATCGGAGTTCCAAAACCTTGAAGTTCCCAATTTCCTGGAACGAGGATATTATCCCAGGTTTCTGTTGAATAATTCTCTTTGTAAAAATCAACTGGACGAGATTGTGGGTCGGGCGACCATTTGAATTTCCACATACCGTTAAGAGAACGAATCAAAGAGTTAGTGGATTTCTCTTCTGATAAAAATCCGTAAACATGATGCTTCTCCTTGTTTACTCCGTTAATGTCAGGATTTTCCCAGGGGTTTAAATCCTGCGAATAGATCTTGCTCATCAGTGACGAAGCAATCAGCATATAAAAGCATAAAAACATTTTCAAGCAATATCTCATATTAGTTTCCAAGACAGATTTCTTTTTATTTAATGGTTTATATTTAGTATTTGTTATTACATGTTGACGTGCTCACTTATTTTTCATGTTGCCTTTAATAATTTCTGATTGTTGCATAGACACCGTAAGATTGATCTTCAATGTTGTACAATGGTCGAAGGACATACTTTCTTCCGTTGTTAAGGAGAGAAAATGTGTTGTTTCCCTGAACTGCAAGATTACTTAAGATGATATTATGGTCGCCCTTCAATATCAGCTCTGAATCATTCTCGAAGGCCAGCAAGACAGGACCATAAAATATAGCAATAACATTTTCATCATCAGACATTGACTTCAGATGGAATTGGTAATGAAAAATTAATTTGATTTTATCGTTGTCTTTCCATTTATGATTCAGACTGATATATGAGTTCGGTGCCGGGTTAACATTTTGCTTTTCGTTATTAATATAAATGTCAACACCCTGTGCCCACGATGGCACCAGAAGGTTAATCGAAAATGTTGATTTATTTTTTGCAGATATTGTTAAATCCACAACGGAATCGGTAGGAAAATTGCCTGTTTGACGTAGCGAAAGATTCTTCTTCGTCCAATTCACTTCTGATGGAATATATAAATTTACCCATAACGTAGTGTCATTAAAATAATAGACGCCAGAATTAAGCAGCGAGAATGCTTCGATGGTTGTACCATTGCAACAACGAAAATCGTTTTCTTTCAAAAACATTTTTTTTCGCGGTGATCCCAACGGCAGGTGATATACGCACGAGCCATTTTGTGCGCTTTGCAATGCTAATATTGAATTATAAAAAGTGTTCATATAAGCATCCGCATATTTTGCATCAGTAGTCCATTGAAACAAACTAGAAGTAAGTTTCTGGGTATTGTGGGAAACACATGATTCTGCTATCTCTTTGGTCATGGTGCTGCTGAGATGTCCAGGAACTCCCCAATGTTCTGCCGACAATGAAGTAGGTGTTGTTACGTTAGGACGCGGCCCACTACTGGATCCGTTTACATACGCATGGTTATTCATAAGGATCGTCCAGAAATTAACAGCTGCATCACGAAATAAAACTTCCTTGGTAACAGTGTACCTTTCGGCAAATCCGTTAACAAGTACCAGATGTGTATTAGCATGCAACCCTGACAAAATATCAATGTTTTTCGAAAGCGGAACGAAGAACCAACTTGGGTCAAAAACCTTCGCTAACGCCAAATGCCTGGAATCTTTTGAAATCTTATAGAGCCTATACAAAACTTCACTCATTGCGCCGGCTTCGTTTGCCGGGTTTGCCGCTGTCGTGTAGAGTAGTTTTCGTATGGTTTCTTCATCGAGCTTCGATATCCGTCTCTCGGTGTACGACGCCATTCCAATTACCATCTCATAAGCTCTTTTATTTCCAGTACGTTCGAATACATCCAGTAAACCTTGCATGATCTTGTGGTAGGTATAGTACGGTGCCCAAACGCCATCAAACTTCGTTTCCAGGATGTCGAAATCACTCTCGGGAAATGCACTAAGATATCCGGTACCAAATACTTGTTGACATTTACCCAACTCGGTCACCATATAATTTAACCTTTCCGACAGTAACCTGTTGTCTTGATTTTTTTCCACAATACTTGACATAGCAGAAAGGTAATGCCCTACAAAATGTCCTCTTAATCCAATATAAGGAGCTTCCCATCCTTCAAGCGGTTGAGCATTAGACGATAGTCCTGCGTTGATGCGAAAATTATGCAGAAGTCTATCAGGATCAAGAGACACTAAATAAGCAACATTTAGATCCTCACGATGCTTGATCCAGGATGGGGCCAGAGTCACTGACTGATTTGGAAAACGCAGCGCCTTGCACACGTCCGATTTAAAAACGAGGTTCTGAGATTTTGATACCATTGAAACCAGCATCAATAAAATTAACACACCTCTTATTTTCATAAACTTATCATTTGTGTTTTCGAACAATGTAGTAAGAAGTTGGATCGTATCATTTCTTATTTGCTGGTAATAAACTGGGGGCGTTATTAGTGTTAGTTGTTTTGCTGATTGAGCTAATCGTCATAGTAGTGTCAGGTAAACCATCTGAGGTAACGGTGAGATTGATATCACCACTAGTGCGCATACTTTTAATTACAACCATTGCGCGTCCGTGCCATGCTTTCCGTGTATTGCTTACATACGGATCATAGTCTTTCATATCACCATTATCAACACCTGCAATTATACCAGGGCCTTCAATTTTAAAATGCAAACGGTTTGTTGCGTTTGGTTGAGTAATACCATTGTCATCTGTTAGTTCTATCATAACAAAAGACAAGTCTTGTCCATTGGCTGTAATCTCTTTTCGATCAGCGGTTAGCTTTATTTTTGCGGCATTGTGAGAGGTTTGCAGAATGGCGGATTCAATTTCTTTGTCTTGCTCTACGCCAACAGCTTTGAGTTGTCCTGCCGTATAGGGCAACGTAAAAGTTGCTTTATATTCCTGCTCAACAGTAGTAGCCATTTCGCCTACAAGTTTAGTATTCAGATAAAGCCTGACTTTAGGATACTTCGAATAAACCTCAACTTGCATATTCTTTCCTTCATAACCTGGCCAGGTCCAGCTTTCCCACGTGGGCCATACAGACCACCATGTTTGCTTAATTTCAAGAGGTTCAGGATTAGGTTCGCGAACCGCCATGTAAAGTTTTTCTGTTGAATTATATAAGAGATTTCTGTAATGTGATATTGGTTTTCTCCAGCCGATCAAATCGATATCACCACAGTACGCTCCATGCCATGGAAAGAAGTCATGTTCCCAATGCTCTCCCGGAACATCACCTGAATAGTACCAACGGCCTATGCCGGATTCTCCCAGGTAATCCATCGCGGTCCAGACAAAATCTCCGATAACGTAGTTGTTGTTTTGTACCAATTTCCAATTTGCAAAAGCATCCTTAGGATACGATTCTGTCTGAACGATAATCCGAGATGGAACTCTTTCATGATCAGCGGGAGCGCTGTCAAGATGATAATTATAACCTGCAACGTCATGTGTTGCCATAAGTGGATCGAATGAACTCCATTCCTTATCGTTTACAACAATAGCGGATGTAACCGGACGCGAAGTATCCACTTGCTTCACCGCGTTTGCAAGCATTGTTGCTGTCTTCACAGCTTCAGGGCTTCCGCGTTCTGGTATTTCATTGCCTATACTCCACATAATGATAGACGGATGATTTCGATCGCGCAGAACCATTGCTTGTAAATCACGCTTCCACCATTCATCAAAATATTTAGCATAATCATTTTTGTTCTTCCCTATTCTCCAGCAATCAAAAGCTTCATCCATTACCAACAGACCAAGTCTGTCGCATGCATTCAAGAAAGCTTCTGAGGGAGGATTATGTGAAGTTCTTACAGCATTGAAACCAGCTGATTTAAGCAACTCAATCTTGCGTTCTTCAGCTCGGTCAAAAGCAGCTGCACCGAGACAACCGTTGTCATGATGAACGCAACCACCATTTATTTTTATTGCCTTTCCATTGAGTAAAAAGCCTTTTGTACTGGTAAAATTTATAGAGCGTATGCCAAAATTATTTTTGGCTTCGTCAACCACTTTATTGTCAGTTACCAGTTGCACCTGGGCCATGTATAAATGAGGAGCTTCAGGTGTCCACAACATCGGATTTGAAACGTTGATTATCTGTGTAACTTCCTTTTCACTATTTGCAGGTAATTGAATCTTGAGTTCGGTACCCACAACCTTCCTGGAGTTTCCGCTTTGTATTTGTGTTTTAACCACAACACTTTGAGGCGATTGTGTTTCGTTCTGAATCAACGTTCTGATTTGAACAGTCGCTTTTTTTACTGTTACCTCAGGCGTGGTAATTGATACTCCCCAATTAGCAATATGTAATTGATCAGTAATACTCATCCAGACATGGCGATAGATACCTGAGCCACTATACCAACGGCTATTTACATGTTGTGAATTATTTACCTTCACGGCGATCACATTTTCACCTCCAAATTCTAAATAGTGTGAGAGATCATACGAGAATGAAGAATAACCATAAGGATAAGCTCCAAGAGATTTTCCGTTGATGAAAACTTCGGAGTTCATGTAAACACCTTCAAAGTAAATGGAAATCTTTTTGTCTTTCCATTCTATAGGAGCTTTAAAGTTTTTTCGATACCATCCTATCCCGGCGGGAAAATATCCTCCACCACCAGCTGTTGGATTTTTGGGATTTACTTTTCCTTCTATACTCCAGTCATGTGG
>DATCRE010000766.1:0-20229 GCA_036569145.1 Cyclobacteriaceae bacterium | reverse complement strand
GTTCGCGATAGTGAAGTTTGGACTTGTCAAGCTTAAAAGGGAATTTTTTAAGAGAAATCTGATCAAACACCTCCTCAATTTGATACAATCGGTCTACAGTATTTAACACAATAAAAACATTGATTTCAAACGATTTCAGACACAATTCAGGAGATTGGAAAGCTGCATTTACCAGAATAAAAACAATAGGTTTTAAGGGCCTGTCTTAAACTAAAAAATCTATTATAGTAGTGGGCTCTTTAAAACGAAATAGCGGAACGACCGATTTCAATTATCAATAGGTTTGCGAAGCTTATTTAACTGCTTTTTTAGTGAAGTTTTATGCGCATCAGGAAGCATGATGACCTCTTCCCAGCGGGAAGCATGAGGCTTATGTCCTTTCTTTTCGAGATCTGAAATACGTTCTGTGACTTTATGCCTAAAGTTCCAAAGGGTGTTAACTCTGAGTTCAAGCTCTTCAGCTATTTTTTCAAGGGTGTGATCTTTATCCTTATTTCCCAACACAGCCAGATAAGCAATGTAAAACGCCTTCTCGATAGGAAATTTTATGCTATGAAAGATGGTGTACGCTGTGATGGACTCGTTATAGCCACACCGAGTACAACGACGTGAGAATTTATGAGCACCGTCAAAAAATTTTTCATTCTCACACTTACGGCATCGAAATGCGTTTTGCCATTTTAAATTTTCGAGAAACCGGTAACAAGCCAACATATCTGGATAAAGTGTTTTAAACTGAAGGTAGTCCATTGTTTTCTCCATCAATCGTTCATTCAGCACTTCTTTGATGCTGTTTTTCAGTTTCCAGTTATCGAGATCAAGAATTGAGTTGATCTGATTGATTTCGTATGCCTGACGTTCAAGCTTAGCGTAACTCTCCTCAAGCTGGTGGTTCTTTTCATTCAACTCAATAGTTCGCTCCTGCACTTTTTGCTCAAGCTCTCTATTCACTTTATCCTTTAACTGCATGTTTACCTCGTGCTGTTGAATGATTCGTTTGTGCGCACGATCACGCATGTTCTTTAAGATCCGGATTCTATCACCCATAGCAAACGTGAGGAAGAGCATTTCAAGAACAAAACTAAAATGAAGGCTATAGTGAAGTGGTGTAGTGAATGGCAATACATTAAAGTATACTAAGGATCTGATAAAGAAACCTGTAAACAACACACCATATCCGATAACGAAGAATCGCGCTGGTCTATAGCCGCGTCTCCACACATAGATGCCTGTATAAAATATTAATGAAAATGGAATAATCTCTACGTTGCGATAGGTAAGCGTTTGTGGTAGAAAAAACACTTCAATAAAAAACCAGGTTGATCGAATAATAATCATCCAGGTGAGTGCTCTATCTAACGTAAGCGAATTTGATTTTGTGTTTAAAAAACGCTTTGTGAAAATCAGGCTCCATAATACTACCAAATATAATGTGATACCAACAGCATAGTCATTCCAGTCTGGATGATTGGGCCACAGATATTGAAATCCTACACCATCATAACTCATAGCATACGCTGCAACGCTAAGAATATACATGATGTAGTAGATATTCTTTATTTCGCGAATAGCCAGAAACACCAGAAAATTATAGAGGCTGATAATAATGATCATTCCATAAAATGTTCCGAACAGAAAATATTCATTTAATGCATAGTAGATAAAACGATCAACTGAACGAAAGGCTATGCGGATATCGGCTAACTCGTGCGAGCGTACCATGAAATAATAATACATCGTAGTATCCGACTTGATATCTAATACGAATTCAAAATTTTTATGCCTGATGTTGCGCTGCATGAAAGGCTGGTTATCACCCATAATAACATTCTCATACGAGCCATCATCGTGTGGAAGATACCCATCAAGATGATCGATGGTTTGATCATAAAATTCAAGCAGCCAGAGTTTCTTTGTGCTGACGTGATGTTTTATCGGAAGCCTGATCCAATATGAAACATTGTTTTTAAAATCTTTATTCTGATAATCAGGATGCTTCAGGAAGCGATTCGAAAAACTATTCGATGAAATTTGTCTGAATGTAAGAGAGTTCGTTTGGTCGACATAGTAAGTTACCTCATTGGGCATAATGTTTCGCTCAACAAGCTTGTCGTCAACATCAAATACTTCTTGCGCTTTTGTGAGCGTTGAGATCATTACGAATAACCCCAACAACAATTCTATTCGTTTCATTTGTCAAATGAAATTACAACAACTGTATGCTTCTAGTGATCAAGCCATCCTCCTTTAAAACCTGCCTTTTTCAAGCCTTCACGTATATAGGGATTTTTCTTCATCAGATTCCAAACCAAACCATTCTGATAATTTTGAATCTGAATCAGGATGGGTCCTTCATCAATGCCTAAATAATCTTTATCAAACCAACCTGTAGTTCCATCTCTGTTAACAATGCTCATGTTGAAGGCATCTTTAAAACCATACTTGCCATAGAGCTTATCTTTATATTGTTTATACATGCCTTCCAGTGCAGGCAAACAAACTTCCGGAGCAAAAGGTATGGAGCCTCCCGCTGCTGTTGGCGCTATTGTTCCATCATCAACCAGATAAAACTCTGCTGCGCCACGCGCGCTGTAGCCCATGAAAGAAATGTTAGGATTTTGTTTATTGTCATTACCAGGTCCATCACAAGCAGTAAGACCCCAAATGTTTTCATTATAATCTTTGTAGCCTGCGCCATTGGCAATGCAATAAGCGCGATTAGCCAACGTGGCCCTTCGTGAATTCTCAAAGTAATCAATGCCACGCTTACGCATGTAATCATCTTGAATACCTTTAAAGTCGATGTACATGTGCGAATACTGATGTCCAAATAACGGACCGAAGTTTATATGCTCCTGGTTATGATACATTGACCACTGAAATGATTTAGTCCATGCATTCCAACTTTCAGCGGGAATTGCATGCGTTGGCGATCCTAATGCCACGATGTATAAGATGCTGCCTTCATTATAACCTTGCCATGAAGCATCAATAAAACCACTCTCCGGATGCCAGCCCATGCTCATTGTCTCTTTACCATTCATGGCCCATTTCCAATCAACATTTCTATACAAAGCATCGGCCCATAAACGAATTTGCTTTTCAACATTGGTGCCCTTATCAAAGTATTCCAGGCATGATAAGATGCCGGCCATTAATAAACCTGTGTCTATCGTTGAGAGCTCAACATCACGAAAGCGAAGACCTGTTTTAGAATCGAGGAAGTGATAGAAAAATCCGTTGTATCCAATAACACCAGATTTGTTTTCTCCTCTCGGAGCTTCACTCAAAAATTTTAATGTTTTATAAACACGATCTGCTGCCTGCTCATGGGTAATGTAACCACGCTCAACACCTATAATGTATGATGTAAGACCGAAACCAGTTGCAGCAATGCTCGAAAAACTTTCAGAAGGCCAACGGTCTGGCACCTGTGAATGTGTATCAGTCAGATCCCAGAAGTAATGAAAAGTGCGTTCAGCTACTGAATCAATAGAGAATGCCTGCGACTTTACTTGCTGCGGAGAGCTTAAAACAATTGCTATGAAGAATGTACAAAACAATTTTATTCGCATGATTTGAAGCTTACTTATAGATGAAACAGAAATTTATTGTGATTTAATCTCGGCCCCATCAAAGTTACTCATTTCTTTAATGCCTGTTTACCGATGGTATAATAATGACACAATACATGTAGCCGAGTATTCCCCAATCATTTGATAAAAAATACTGATGTTAAAAATGTAGTGAAAATAATTTCACCCCTTCAGGGTTAATAAATAGAACAAGATATTTATTGCTACAATAATATCATCCCTTCGGGATTTTTTGAATTGTACGAATTGTGAGATAATATTATGGAATTCTGACTTAAAATTTAAGAACCTTCATGCTCACGCTCCTTTAACTTTAAATCCATCTCTTTCCATTGCTCCAACTCTTTTCTGTTCTTTTGGAGTTGCTCTTCACTGGGCTTATAATTAATGAGTGATTTTAAATCGGGCTGGCCTGCATCAACCCACGCGGTGTACCAGAAACTGCCAATCATTTTTATTGAAGCACACATTTGCCTTTCAACCATTCCATTAAGCAACGTATGATACGCCTTAGCATACTCCTTTGAATACACTTTTAGCGTTTGTTTGTTCTTTGCTTCAAATGAATATTTCTTTTCACCAAAACGTTCTGTCAACTTCTTCTCTTCAGTGAGAACAGAATCAACAGCGCGATGAGCTGATTCAATAGCGTGCCATACTTCAAGCTGCGGATTCTTTACATAAGCAGCACGACCAACAAAAAAATCATAGTCGCCTGAAAATAATTCGGGCAAGCGCGATTCCCAGAAGGCATGAATGCCTTCCTGTCCTGTCAACTGTCCATTATGATTTTCTGTAGTATGCAGTGGCACATGAGCATCGGCCAGGTAATGGCCTAACTCAGCTGAAATCTTCAAAATAGCTTCCGGGTCTTTTATCATGAAAGCATCTTTTAATCGGAAATACATTGTATAGACATGCCAGGGCAGAATACCATAAGTCTTTAAGGTGTCTTCTGAATAGCAGCTAACAGCTTCTTTCCAGAAGCGAGGCATTATATAAAGAGCGCTGTCGCCAAAATGATCTATGTCTATATAGTGTCGTGGTCCTTCCTCGGGTACTGAGAACCGGCGGCGATCAGGATTAACAGCAGCCTCGCTGATATATTCTATATTAACTTTATAAAACCCAATCATGTCGGGCGGAAGCGTAAAAACAGCCAATCGATTGATACGATGATGGGCAAAGAATCCCCAAAATGAAGTAGAAATAAAGACAAAAACCAATAAAACAATAGTAAAAAGGGGCTTTCTCATCAAACTAAGGTAATCATTAAATCTAATTTACCAGTCAGGCATTGTAATTTCAGTTATTCCATCTACCTTTGCAGTCCTTATTTTAGAAACAGATATGGCAAATCATAAGTCAGCAGAAAAAAGAATCAGGGCTAACGAAGCTAAACGCCTTAGAAACAAGTATCAGCACAAAACTACGCGTACTTTCGTTAAGCGTTTAAGCGCAACTACTGTAAAGTCAGAAGCTCAGGCTTTATTGAAAGAAGTTTCTTCAATGATTGATAAGTTGGCTAAGAAAAACATAATTCATTGGAAAAAAGCTGCTAACCAAAAGTCAAAGTTGAGCAAGCTTGTTAACAAATTAGCATAAGAAGCTTTTATAAGATTATAAAATCCCTATGGTGATAAAATCGTCATAGGGATTTAGCATTTAAAGACCCGAAGGTTTTCAAACCGTTCGGGTCTTCTATTTTAGAGACATGGAAAAACAAGCCTCCGAATTTCGAGATATTAAAAGTTGGGCCATTGAAGACCGGCCCCGCGAAAAACTTCTTCTCAAAGGTAAGTCAGTACTATCCGACGCAGAACTTATTGCCATATTACTGGGTACCGGAACTAAAACTCTTAGTGCTGTTGATCTGGCCAAGCAGATACTCCAATCCTCCAACTATAATCTACATGAACTGGCACAAGTATCTCTAAAAGATCTCATGAAGATAAAAGGCATTGGTGAAGCGAAAGCTATTACTATTGCCGCTGCTCTTGAGTTGGGGCGCCGACGCAAAGATTCCGAACCAGACGAAAAGCCCAGGATAACAAGCTCTGCAGATGTATATGATAACATCAAAGCTGAATTAATAGATATTCCACATGAAGAGTTTTGGGTGTTATTACTCAATCGTGCAAACCGTGTTACAAAAAAGAAACAGATCAGCCTGGGCGGAGTAGCAGGTACTGTTGCCGACCCTAAAATTATATTCAAATTTGCACTAGACGAACTGGCCAGCGGCATTATCCTGGCACACAATCATCCATCGGGAAATTTAACAGCAAGCCAAGCTGATATTGACCTTACTAAAAAACTAAAAGAGGCTGGCAAATTACTCGACATACAAGTGCTTGATCATCTCATCATCGCTGGTAAACGATACTTCAGTTTTGCCGATGAGGGATTGCTGTAGAATTGACTGACGTTCTGAACAAGGAGTCAGCGCTGTACCAAATCTTTTAATGAATCTTTTTAACAAGAACACGCAATATAACCGCACGTCATCCAGTTCATCATTATACTGTGACTGTTGCAAAATTTTGTTATAACTTTGTAAGTTGAGGATCTCTTATAACGGATGAGTAAAAAGAAAATCATAAGCATTGGTGGTGTCGTGATGGCGATCGCGCTTGCTGCGTTTCTTTTTGTAATGCCATCGAGCCAGAGCAAGCCTCATAAAAAAATGATAGTGGTTCATGATGATACTCCACTTCATGCTGTCTCCATCGAAAATCCTCATTTGCAACAACTGCTTTCTGAATACGAAGAAGCCATTGCTGCATTAATGAAGACCTCACAGACGCCTGGTGCTGCCATTGCTATTGTTCGCGATACAGCTATTATTTTTCTGAAGGGCTTTGGTGTAAAATCAGCAGGCACAACAGACTCTGTGAACAGTGAAACAGTTTTCAGATTGGGCTCCGTATCGAAATGCTTTGCTCCTATTCTCACTGGTATCCTGGTAAAAGATAATCTTCTGTCATGGGATGATCGTGTGGTGAAATACCTTCCAACGTTTTCATTACAATCGCCTGAGCAAACTCAGTTGCTTTCACTTCGTCATGTTTTATCGCATACCGTAGGTCTGCCCTATCACACCTATACCAATATGGTTGAAGAAGGCAAATCATTACCAGAAATGCTAGATAAGCTTCGTGAGATTCCTACTATAAACAAAGTTGGTACCGTGTATAGTTATCAAAATGTTGCTTATAGCATTATCAGTGAAGTGATTCAATCCGCAACCGGCAAAACATACGAGATGCAAATGACGGATAGTTTGTTCATTCCCTTGCACATGAAGCATGCTTCTATAAGTTTTGCAGACATCAAGAAAAATAATAATGTAGCCAAGCCGCATCTTCATACCCGAAGTGGTTTAAAAGTTATTCCCATCTCAAATACATACTATAACGTTGCGCCAGCAGGCGGAGTAAATGCAAGTGCAAGTGATATGGCTCTCTGGATAGAAGCCATGCTTGGTAACAGAAACCAACGTGTAGATAACAACATTCTCAACAAAGTGTTTACACCTGTTATCAAGGCTCCTTCTAAAAACAGGAACTTCAGAAAGCATATCAAGCAAACCGGATCTTTCTATGCGTTAGGCTGGCGTGTGCTTGATTTCCAGACTGACACCTTGTTCTATCATGGCGGTTATGTCAACGGTTATCGCAGTGAACTTGCCATTAGCAGAAAAGATAAAATAGGTATCTGCATTTTAACAAATGCTACCGGCGCTTTAGCCGATAACAGCGCACCTACTTTCTTTGATCTCTATTTCAGCAAACGCGACTCCATACAACAATGGGAGAACAGACATCATGCGTTGCAACAACATTAATTCCAGTTTGCGTTATTTTCTGATCATTAAAAAATATTAACAGATGAAACCAAAAAGTATTATCATCATTCTGGCCGTTATTGTAGTAGTGATCAGCGTATTTTATTCTTTCCAGTCCGGTGATGATAATAAAGCATACATAAAACAAATTGAGAAAGAGCGTGAGGACAAAGATCACTTCATGAAGACAGCATCTGAGTCTCCTTTTGGTGATCATAAATCAGAAATGAAAGGGCTCAATTATTTTCCTGTTAATCCTGATTATAAAATCATCGCTACGCTCACACCCATTGAAAAGAAAGATGTAGTTGTACTAACAACGAGCGATGGTAAAGAGCAACATTATCTAACGTATGCTTATGCAGAATTTGATTTAGCTAACAGAAGCAACAAACTACTCATTCTTGAAGTAATGGAAGCTGGCCCATTCAGAGGTACGTTGTTCCTGGCGTTTGGCGACGAAACCAGCGCCCGTGAAACGTATGGGGCAGGCCGTTATCTCGATGTAAAAAAAGTACCCGGCAGCAGTACTATAACCCTGGATTTTAACCTGGCCTACAATCCATATTGCGCTTATTCCGATGGTTTTTCTTGTCCCTTACCACCAAAAGAGAATCTGCTTTCCATCGCTATAAATGCAGGCGAGAAAACATACAACCATTAATCGGTTTTAGCACTCACTTTTTAAGCCCGAGTGTAGTCCGTTCCACATAAACACCTTATTTTTGCCGACTTACATTTCTCAATAAATGGTATTGGGAATCTTTTTTATCCGCTTATGAAGATTTCGTACAACTGGCTTAAAGAATATATTGATATACCTGAATCGGCTGAAGAAATAGGGCAGGTAATAACTTTTACAGGCCTTGAGGTTGAAAGTGTTGAGGCTCACGAGACCGTTAAAGGCGGATTAGCCGGTTTAGTAATCGGACAGGTTCTTACCTGTGCCAAACATCCTAATGCAGACAAACTTTCGGTAACTACTGTGGATGTTGGCGGTGGAAAAATTCTTCCTATCGTATGTGGTGCGCCTAACGTAGCAGCAGGACAAAAAGTAATTGTAGCTGTTCCAGGAACTACAATCTATCCTACAACAGGCGAGCCTTTCACTATAAAAAATGCAAAGATCAGAGGAGAAGTATCAGAAGGCATGATCTGCGCCGAAGATGAAATTGGTCTTGGCAATAGCCATGCCGGTATTATCATTCTAACAACAGATCTACCAACTGGCACATCTGCGGCTTCATACTACAACATCCAGTCTGACTATATATTTGAAATCGGACTCACGCCTAATCGCATCGATGGTGCTTCTCACATTGGTGTTGCACGCGACATCAGAGCAACAAAGAAACGCGAGATCCGCTGGCCATCAGTTGATGCCTTTAAAGTCGACAGCAAAAAACTTGAAATAAAAATTGAAGTGCCTGATGCCGAGGCGTGCCCTCGTTATGCAGGTGTTACACTCACTGGTGTGCGGGTAAAAGAATCGCCTGACTGGTTAAAGAATAAATTACTTGCTATTGGTCAAACACCGATCAATAACATTGTTGATGTTACCAATTTTATTTGTCATGAGTTAGGACAACCCATGCATGCCTTTGATGCCGATCAGATTAAAGGCAACAAAGTTGTTGTAAAGACATTGCCGGCAAAAACAAAATTCATCACACTTGATAATAAAGAACGCGAGCTTCTGGCATCTGATCTGATGATCTGCAATGCTGAAGAGGGCATGTGTATCGCTGGTGTATTTGGTGGTGTTAAATCAGGAATCACAAACAACACAACAAACATCTTTTTGGAGAGTGCTCACTTCTCGGCCAATTACGTGCGTAAAACATCTATGCATCATGGTTTAAAGACAGATGCTTCATTTCGTTTTGAGCGAGGCACTGATCCAGACATTTGTGTTTACGCTTTAAAACGCGCTGCGCTTTTAATTAAAGAAATTGCTGGTGGTGAAGTGTCATCAGAAATTACTGATATCTACCCTGTTAAAATTGAAAACAGAGAGATTGAAGTAAAAGATAAAAATGTAAATCGTCTTATTGGTAAAACCCTTCCCCGTGAAGAGGTTCTTGGTATACTTGAAAGACTCGATATAAAAATTCTTGATAAGCAAGCTGACAGGTTTGTTGCTTCGGTTCCCACATACCGTGTTGATGTAACACAAGAAGCTGACATTGTTGAAGAGATTCTTCGTGTTTATGGATTCAACAATATTGAATTAAGCGATTTTGCCAATGCTGATTTTCTTGCAGACTTTCCTGTGAAAGACATTAACAAGTATAAGCGAACGATCAGTGAGTTACTGACAGCAAATGGTTTCTATGAAATCATGACCAACTCATTAACGAATCAGGCTTATCAGCAAAAACATAATTTAACTTTTGCGGGCACTACAGTTGAAGTCCTTAACAAGCTAAGCGAAGAACAGGGTATCCTAAGACAAACCATGTTATTCACCGGACTTGAAGTTTGTTCGCACAACATAAATCGTAAGCAAAAAGATTTGAAGCTGTTTGAGTTTGGAAAGGTTTATAACAAACAATCCAATGGCTACCAGGAAACAGAATGCTTAGCACTATATCTCACTGGTAATTTTGAAACAGAAAACTGGCAACGTAAAACACAAGTTGTAACGTATTATGATCTTGCACAGCAAGCCAGTCAGATCATTGCCAAATCGGGAATAGATGTTTCGCAAGAAGTGCTTGCCGGTGACCAATTGTTTGAATACGGGATTAAACTCATAGCAAACAAAGCTGAAGCTGGAAAACTTGGAAAAGTTAAACCTTCATTGCTCAAAGATTTCGGCATCAAGCAAGATTTATTTTATGCTGAGTTTTCAACAGCCTTGCTATTTAAAGGGTCAAGCCCTAAGTTAGTAATAGAAGAAGTTTCAAAGTTTCCAGAAGTGAGACGCGACTTATCGCTTGTGCTTGATAAGAAGGTAAGCTTCGACGAAATACAAAAGTTAGTGCAAACCACAGAGAAGCGGTTAATCAAAAACATTATCGCTTTTGATGTATACGAAGGAAAAAATTTACCCGAAGGCAAGAAAGCTTATGCCCTTGGGTTTACGCTACAAGACGAGTCAAAAACACTGACTGACGAGGAGATTGAGAAAATCATGGAGCGATTGATGGTTGTTTTTGAACAGAAGCTTGGTGCTGTAATTCGAAAATAGGAACTCTTAAAATAAAATGTGCGGTCCTCAAAAAAAAGTCGTACGTTGTAAATTGTAAACAGATTTCATGGATCAAGATCAACTCAAATCCAACCTTAACGGTCTCGAGCGCAAGCTGCTTGTTCTGATAAATGAGCATAAAAGCCTGAAGGAAGAGATAAAAAGCCTCAAAACTGAAAATCAGGAACTTAAGTCCGCTATTAAAGGCCGTGATGAGCAACTCGGTCATTTTAAAAATCAGATTAAAATCACTAAAATTGTGGACAGTATAGACCCGGAAAACGAAAGTGTTTCGGAATTGAAGAGAAAAGTGGACGAGTATATCCGTGAGATCGATCAATGCATCGCCCACCTGAGTAGATAAAGCAAGCTGTAAGATTATTTGATGGAAGAACTTTCTATAAAAATTAAGATTGCCGATCGTGAATACCCGATGAAGGTTAAACGAGTGGATGAGGAAAGGGTGAGAATGGCAGGTAAACTCATCAATGAAAAAATTAAATCTTACAAGGAGCAATTTGGAATTGACGATAAACAAGATCTTCTGGCTATGGTAGCCTTTGATTGCCTGATCGATAAAATGGCAACTGAAGAAAACCACCAGAACATTGATCAGACGGTTTTTGAAAAAGTAGACCGCCTCAATCAGCTTGTATCTCAATCAATACTATAATCTAAATCTTCAAATCCTTCCTTTCAGCCTGATGGCTACCCGGGTTATTTAAGCATAACTCAAATTTTTTTCATCTTATGTCAACTTTAGTTATTACCATTCTGATAAGCTTAGTCGCTACCGGCGCATTAAGTGTAGTAATCGGAAATCTACTCTATAAACGTAAAGCTCAAAACACACTTCAGGAGAGTGAAGAAAAAGCTAAACTCATCACCAAAGAAGCTGAAATAACAGCTGAGAATATCAAGAAAGATAAAATTCTTGAAGCCAAAGAAAAGATACTCAAAATGAGATCTGAGTTTGAAGAAGAGGCAAACAAGAAGAAGAATCTCATTATCACCAACGAACAAAAAATAAAACAACGCGAGCAGAGCCTTAGCAAAGAAATTGAAACTCTAAAGCGAAAAGAAGGCGAGCTTGATGATATCCGCACAGACCTTACCGCACAACTTGAGCATGTAAAGAAACGCAAGGAAGAGCTCGATAAATTCAATCAGCAGAAAATACAGGTGCTTGAAAACATCAGCAAGCTTACGGCTGATGAAGCTCGTGAGCAACTGGTAGCGTCGTTGAAAGATGAAGCGCAGACTCGCGCTTCGAGCTACATTAAGGACATCATGGAGCAGGCTAAGCTTACTGCTACCAAAGAAGCAAAGAAAATTGTTGTTGAAACTATTCAGCGCACAGCAACAGAACATGCTGTAGAAAATTGTGTATCGGTATTCAACATTGAAAGCGATGATATTAAAGGTAAGATCATTGGCCGTGAAGGTCGTAACATACGTGCATTAGAAGCAGCAACAGGTGTTGAGATCATTGTTGACGATACACCGGAAGCTATTATCATCTCAGGCTTTGATCCGGTAAGAAGAGAGATCGCCCGGTTATCATTACACCGCCTCGTGCAAGATGGTCGTATTCACCCAGCGCGCATTGAAGAAATTGTAGCAAAGACTACAAAGAATATTGAAGACGAAATCGTTGAGATTGGTGAGCGTACTGTTATCGATTTAGGTATCCACGGCTTGCATCCTGAGTTAGTGAGAATGGTTGGCCGCATGCGCTTCCGTTCTTCTTATGGACAAAACTTATTACAACACTCACGTGAAGTTGCCAATCTGTGTGCCATCATGGCTGCTGAGCTTGGTCTAAATGTGAAGCAGGCAAAACGTGCTGGTCTGCTCCATGATATTGGAAAAGTGTGGCCAGAAGAATTAGAGAAGCCACATGCTATTGTAGGTATGGAGCTGGCCCAGAAATATAAAGAACATCCTGCCATCTGTAATGCTATCGGTGCTCACCACGATGAGATCGAGATGACTGGCATTCTTTCTCCTATCATTCAATCATGCGATGCCATCAGCGGTGCAAGACCTGGCGCACGTCGTGAAGTGATGGAACAATACATTAAACGCTTGAGAGAATTAGAAGAAGTGGGCTTAAGCTTTGAAGGCGTTGAAAAATGTTATGCTATACAAGCAGGCCGTGAGTTACGTGTTATTGTTGATGCTGAAAAAGCAACCGACGATCGCGCAGGACAATTAAGCTTTGACATTTCGCAGAAGATTGAACGCGACATGCAGTATCCCGGACAAATTAAAGTAACGGTTATTCGTGAAATGCGCAGTGTGGCCTATGCCAAGTAGCCTCACCCTAAATCCCTCTCCAGAGGAGAGGGACTTAAGCCCCTCTCCTCTGGAGAGGGTTTGGGATGAGGCCTAAAGTTTTGTTAATCTATTGCGTGGCCCCGCCGGGGCTTTTTTCTTGTTCAGTCCATACACATTAACCAGACATACTTTTATTTTATATTTGGCCCTTTAAATTTTAAGTAAGCAATGCGTCAGAAGTTATTAAGCGGCGGTGCCAGCGAGTTAAGTTATGAGATACGAGAGATCGTAAAGAAAGCTGAGCAGCTCAAAAAAGCAGGCGTCGAGATCTCATGGGAAAACATTGGTGACCCAATTCAAAAGCATCATCAAATGCCCGAGTGGATCAAAAACATTATCTCTGATCTGATGAAGCAGGATGATACGTATAGCTATTGTCCATCAAAAGGCATGTTAGAGACTCGCGAATTTCTGGCGAAGCAGACTAACGCATTAAATGGTGTTCAAATCAATGCTGATGATATTTGTTTTTTTAATGGATTGGGCGATGCCATTTCTAAAGTATATCAATTCATTTCAAGAACATCGCGTGTGATCGGCCCCTCACCTGCTTACTCAACACACTCCAGCGCAGAGGCTGCACACGCAGCACATGAGCCAATCACATATAAGCTTGATCCCAATAACAAATGGTACCCCGATCTGGATGATCTTTATAATAAAGTAAAATACAATCCTAACATCGTTGGTATTCTTATCATCAATCCGGATAATCCTACGGGGATGGTTTATCCATTGGAGACGTTGAAGCGTATTGTACAAATCGCTAAAGAGTTCAACCTCTTTTTGATTGCCGATGAAATTTATATTAACATCACATATAACGGAACACGTGCTTACTCACTGGCAGAGATCATTGAAGATGTTCCTGGTATTTCCATGAAAGGAATTTCGAAAGAGATGCCGTGGCCCGGGGCACGTTGTGGATGGATGGAGTATTATAATCGTGATAAAGATAAAGACTTCAACAAGTTCTGCCAGGCATTGGATAATGCAAAGATGATTGAAGTGTGTTCTACCAAACTTCCGCAGGTTGCCATTCCAAAAATATTTGGCGATCCCCGCTTTAGACCCTATCGTGAATTAACCAATCAACGCATTGGCAGAAGAAGCAAGATCATTGCTGATATACTTCATACTGTGCCACAGTTAACATTCAACGAAACATTTGGTGCGTTCTACAATACCATCATTTTCC
The DNA here is from genome assembly GCA_036569145.1 of Cyclobacteriaceae bacterium. Classification (GTDB taxonomy): domain Bacteria; phylum Bacteroidota; class Bacteroidia; order Cytophagales; family Cyclobacteriaceae; genus DATCRE01. Next base: position 6,055 of record DATCRE010000766.1, on the reverse strand, counting down.
GTGACGGTACATTAAAGCCCGAACAATCTATGAAGATTAGTAATACACAGGCAAAGGCGTTGGTGGAAAGCTGGGTTAATGATGAAGAAGGAAAACCTTTGAAGAATATGCCCATGGATAAACGTTTTGTTTATTATCTGCTAGCAGCAAAGGGAGTTTGCGTTGTGCCCATATCATCTTTCTGTTCAGAGCTTCAAGGCTTCAGAGTTACATTGCTTGAGGAAGATGAAAATGTACTAGCCAAGACTTTTACTTCCATCAGAGATGGAATCGTAGAGTATCTGGCTTCTTGAAAGAGCTATGAGTTGTGAGCTACGAGCTGTAAGGAGAGGACCAACTCGTATCTCACAGCTCGTAACTCAAAGCTCCTCCATCATCTCTTAAAAAAGAGAACAAAGGTGGTTCCTTCATTAACCTTACTATGCATTGTAATTTTTCCACCAAGAGCACTCACTTGAGATTTCACGAGATATAAGCCCATGCCTTTTCCTTCCACATGAAAATGGAAACGCTTGTATAGCTGAAATAATTTATCACCGAATTTCTCAAGATCAATACCTAAGCCATTATCTGAAATTTCAATCCTGATGAATTCATTTTCAACTTCTGATGAAATGGTGATTGTTGGTTCAATGTCAGGTCTTCTGTATTTTATAGCATTACTGATCAGGTTATAGAAGATGCTCTCGATATAGGGAGGCAGCGTATGAATAGTGGTGTCATTGCCCAACTGAATAGAGATATTCGTTTTTGTTTCTGCAATTTCACGCTTTAATGTCTGGATTGTTTTTGCAACAACATCTTCAAGCTTAGTAACAACCAGTATTTGCGTATTCAGTTTTTGAAGTTCAAGTATTTGTGCCAGGTCTTTTATTACCTTATCCAGATCAGTAGTAGAGTGTACCATCATGTTGATAATATCATGAATCTCGCTCTGACTCTTGGCATGTTCAAGCACATGTGCAAGTCCAACAATACGGGCCATTGGTGCACGCAGATTATGTGAAATAATATAAGCAAATTGCTCAAGCCTGTTGTTCTGCTCAATCAGCTCGAGGTTGGTTGTTTTCAGATCTTGCGTTTGTCGCTTCACTTCAACAAGTAATTCTTCATTCTTCCGTTGAATGATAGCGCTTTGTTTTTCAATTATTTCCTTCGCGTTTGTCAGATGTTCGTTTTGATTTGCCAGTATATTTCGCTGGTTCTCAATTTCAGTCTGTTGAGCAACAAGCTGCTCATTATGCGAAACGATCTCTTCATTCTGCGATGTTATTTCTTCATTCTGTGCCAGGATTTCGTGCGTGCGCTCTTTCACGAGCTGTTCGAGTCTTGCATTTTGTCGCGATAGAATATCATTGTTCAACTCTTCTGCATGCCTGAGTTTTTCAGAAGTACGAAGTGTGTGCGATGCATAGTAAGCTGAATATGCCAGCGTTGGCATTGTTAAAAAAAACAAGATAACCTGAAGCAGGTAACTATTACGCAAAGCACGTTGGTATTGTATTCTTGCATCGGTTGCAATTTTATTTTCAAACTTCCGGATGTTAACAGCAAACTGCTGTTGTTGGGCAAAGACAATGTAACCCGGATCTGCATCTAATATGGAAAGGAATTTATCGCGCTGATTGTTGAGCAGATAATTTTTCATTTGGTTTACTACGCCAAAGTATGCAATGATCGAATCTCTCAATGCATAAAATTCTTCCATGGGCGCATGCTGACTGATTAAGACAGTCTCCAGGCGATTGAAGATTCTGCTACGATCGGCTGCTGCAGAATCCATGGTGTTGAAAAAGCGAGGTTTATTTACTAATGCATAGCTTCTCACAGCCATATCAAGCAAATGAAGATTGCGTGTGATGTCGACCGTTGTAACTTTTACCAATTCAGCCTCCTCTTGCCTTACTTTATTTTTCTCTATGATGAGGCTATTTTCATAGATCAGAAAAATATTAACCAGTAATAACAATCCGATTAAAATCACCACTGAGGCCAGAACATATCCCCGCAAAAATGTCTTAATGGGCATAGAGAAAATTTACAGTACATTTTAATCATAAATTCTATAACCTGCACTACCTTTCAGTTCAAAATTGATACATTCAGGAGTATTATTGATGAAGGTGCGTCTGTAGGCCTATTGAATAATATTCACAATAAGTAAGTTCAGATAGTATCAGCAGCACATCCAATACCGCTTTATATTTGATTAAATAGATTAAAAAATGGCTATCAAAATCAGAAAACAAGATGCTCTTAATTTTCACACTAAAGGGCAGCCCGGCAAAATTGAAGTTGTACCTACAAAAGAGTTAAGCTCACAACTGGATCTCGCGCTTGCATACTCACCAGGCGTTGCAGAGCCTTGTCTTGAAATTGCTGCTAACAAGGAAGATGTTTATAAATATACTTCAAAGGGAAACCTGGTTGCGGTTATTTCTAACGGAACAGCCGTACTTGGTCTTGGCAACATTGGGCCCGAGGCATCAAAACCAGTGATGGAAGGTAAAGGTGTATTGTTCAAAAAATTTGCGGGCATTGATGTGTTCGATATTGAAATTAACGAGACTGATCCTGATGCGTTTATCAAGATTGTAAAATCACTTGAGCCTACTTTTGGTGGTGTTAATCTTGAAGACATTAAAGCACCAGAATGTTTTAAAATAGAAACTGAGTTGCGTGAGAAGATGAACATTCCCATCATGCATGACGATCAGCATGGCACAGCCATTATCTCTTCAGCGGCATTACTTAATGCACTTGAGATTGTTGGAAAGAAAATCGGCGATATAAAAATTGTTGTGAACGGTGCTGGTGCTGCCGCTGTAAGTTGCACCAAGTTATATCTTGCGCTTGGTGCTAAGAAAGAAAACATCATCATGTGCGATAGCAAAGGTGTATTAAACAAAGAACGCGTTGGTCTTGATGAGATTAAATCGCAGTTTGTTTGTGAGCATAAGATAAATACTTTACAAGAGGCGATGAAGGGTGCTGATGTATTTGCAGGTCTCTCTGTTGCTGATGCTATCACACCTGAAGATTTAAAAAACATGGCCAAAGATCCTATAGTCTTTGCACTTGCTAATCCTGATCCTGAAATAGCATACGACCTCGCGAAAAAATCAAGACCTGATGTGATCATGGCAACGGGTCGCTCTGATTATCCTAACCAGGTAAACAACGTGCTGGGCTTTCCTTATATTTTCAGGGGAGCACTTGATGTACGTGCTGATGAGATAAATGAAGAGATGAAATTGGCAGCTGTACATGCACTGGCAGAACTTGCCAAAGAACCTGTGCCCGATATGGTTGTTAAAGCTTATGGAGCTGATGCCATGAAGTTTGGTCGTGATTACCTTATCCCTAAACCACTTGATCCTCGATTAATAACGACAGTGTCGCCCGCTGTGGCCAAGGCTGCCATGGATTCAGGTATTGCACGCAACCCCATAACAGATTGGGGTACTTATAGCGTGGCGTTGCAAAAGCGAATTGGTATCGACCAGGAATTGATGGCGCGTGTTATAGAACGTGCTAAACAAAATCCAAAGAGGGTTGTATTTGCTGAAGCCAATCATCCTAAAATTTTAAAGGCTGCACAGATTTTAAAAGATGAAGGCATTGCCCATCCGATATTGCTTGGCAATAAAGCTGAAATACTCAAGCTGATAGAAGAAAACCAACTTGATTTAGAGGATTGCCCGATCATCTATCCGCGTGAAGAAGATGAAACCATCGAACGTTATGCTGAAGTATTTTATAAAAAACGTCAGCGTAAAGGATTAACTTATCAGGATAGTGTACGCCTGATGCGTGACAGGAACTACTATGGCGCTATGATGGTAGAGCATGGTGATGCTGATGCACTGGTAAGTGGTCTAACAAAAGATTATCCTAAAACGATTTTACCCTCGCTTCAGATTATTGGTACAGCCGAAGGTGTAAATCGTGTAGCGGGTATGTATATCATTTTGAATAAGCGTGGAACATATTTCTTTTCAGATACTACTGTTAACGTTGACCCGAATGCGCAAGAGCTTGCAGAGATCATAGAGCTTACCGCTAAAGGCGTAAAATTCTTTGATATTGATCCGCGCATTGCTATGCTGTCGTATTCTAATTTTGGTTCTGCAAAAGGTGAAATACCTGATAAGGCTCGCGCTGCCGTTAACCTGGCAAGACAAAAAAATCCTGATCTGGTTGTTGAAGGTGATATGCAGGCTAACCTTGCATTGAATATACAAATACAACAAGAGACTTATCCTTTCAGCAGGCTTGCTGATAAAGCTGCTAACACGCTTATCTTTCCTAACCTTGCAGCAGGAAATATTGCATATAAGCTATTGATGGAGATTGGCGGAGCCGAAGCCATCGGCCCTATTTTGTTAGGAATGAAAAAGCCTGTGCATATTTTGCAATTAGGAAGTTCTATACGTGAAATTGTAAACATGGCAGCCATTGCCGTGGTCGATGCTCAGCGAATTAGTGAAGGTAAGGATCTGTAATTGATCCTTACTTTTATTTTTCAATCTTCTTTCTGACGTGTTGACTTTATGCCAGCGTGACTCATAACAGCACGAAGTTTTCCATAGCCGTAATTGCCTTCCAGTTTCATAAATAAATCTTTCGAGGTAAATCCTTCCGGCATTTCCTGTAATGCTTTGGTAATGGTTGTAACATTCTCTTCGGTCATAAACTTGTAGATGCTCAGGTTGCCAGCTTCAACTGCTCTAGCCAAATGACCTTCAATAGTTGAAGGTACCAAACCTCTTTCTTGTGCGATGGCATCAACAGTAAGACCACTCTCTAAAAGATTCAAGGTTATGTCATACGTGCTTGGCTCGTCTTTTTTACTTTTCTTAATTCCGCGATTTCGTTTAGCTTTTTTTCCTTTTCCATCATTCACACCAACATAACTCCGGATTTCATCCAGCATATTTAAACGTTCTGTTGTGCGTGCTTTGGTGAGTTCAGTAAAATCGAAAGCGTCTCTTTCTTCCAGGATGGCTTGTGTGAGATATAGTGCTTTATCTACTTCTTCGCGTTTCTTTGCAAAGAGCTGATCTAGTTCAGTAAGGTTTGTAACATAGCCCTTAACTCTTTTTTGTTTCTTCATCTCTTCTATGTGTGTTAGCAACATCTTAACCACACGCAAAAGAACTTCTTTATAATAGTTACTACCGTTTCTGATTCTCTCTAATAAAAGCTGGTATTGATTTTCATCCACCAACGTTGTTAATTGTTTTTTGAATTTTTCTGTATTGGAAATTTCACTTGACAAGGTGTTGTTAATTTGCTCCAGTACTGGCTTCATCGTCTCTTCATCGAAAGTGCCTTCCTCGTTTCCTGTGTCGCGAATATCTTTGATCTCGTTGAGCAGTGAATTAAAATCAAATGTTTTTGTGATCAGGTATCGTATGTAATCACGTTGCTTGTTTTTCATCACCATGCCTAATTCTGCAGGGCGATTGTTTGTTTCCGTGAATGAAACAATTTTTTTGTCTGTTGTGATTACTTGGGTATCTATGTGTGTTCGCAGAATTAATCCTTCTAATGATCTTAATCGGGAGAGCGCAACATACACTTGTCCATCAGCAAAAGCCTGCCCAACATCTATGATAGCCCTGTCGAACGTAAGGCCTTGACTTTTATGAACAGTAATGGCCCATGCAAGCTTTACAGGATACTGCTCGAATGTACCAATCACTTCATCCTCCAGTTCTTTTGTAGATGAGTCTACTGTATATTTTTTATTTTCCCATACCACTCTTTTAAGTTTATAAGACTCGTGTGTTTCAGCCATGGAAACTTCTATGTCGTTGCCGGTTATTGACGTTACGGTTGCCAGCTTCCCGTTGAAGTAAGCTCTATTTTCATTATCGTTTTTTGTAAACATGATTTGCGCACCAACTTTTAATTCAAGCTGAGCCAGTACAGGATACATGCTTTCCATGAACTCTCCATCAATCGATGCTTTAAAAATATGAGATGGAGTATCAAGTTCGTTTAAGGCTTTCTGATTTAATTCATCAGCTTTATAATTATGCGTTGTTAG